>JBCBPG010000074.1:0-10652 GCA_039820865.1 Pseudomonadota bacterium | reverse complement strand
GCGGGCGCCGTTCCAGGGATTGTCCTTGCCGATCGCGATGATCTTCATGGAGCGCGCACCGGTCAGCGTGCGCAGGTACATCGCGGCCGAGGTGCCGCGCCCGATGATGGCGATGTCGAGAACCATGGGTCACTTCCGGGAATGCAGGGACGAGAAGACAGGCGGTGAAGACCCTTCGAACCTGCGTGCGACGCCGCGTCATGTCCAGTTACAACAAGGTGTGCCCCATTCTGAAACCATGTTTCCCCAAGTTACGTAGCCATTCTTTTCATAGAACTTCACCCGAAACTGCGGGCATCATCTGCCGATGACGCAGTGCATTTTCCGGCCAGGGTGGCATCTCGGTCGAGCATGGCGGCGCTGGCGGCCGTGTCGGGGCGTGCATGTCGGCTCGTCGACCCGCGCCGCGCCGTCCCGTCAGACCGGCACCGCCACGACGCAGACGATGTCGCCCATGGCGACCAGACCGGGGTGGTGGCGCGCGGTGAACACGCCGTCGAGCGGGCTCTCGTAGACGCGGGGCGGCGTCCCGGTCCGCTGCGCATCGAAGACGCGGGCGACCGGCTGGCCCTTGGCGACCGAGGCGCCGAGCGCGACCAGCGGCTCGAAGACGCCGTTGCTCTCGCACGAGACGAAGCAGCGCCCGTCGGGCATGTCGAGCTCGATCGTCGGGCCGACCTCGGGCGCGCCCGCCAGGATGCCGGCATGCCTCAGCAGGTTGCTCACGCCGTGCCGCGCCACCGTGATCGGGATCATCAGCGAGCCCCAGGCGGAGGCGTCGTGCGAGTAGGGCAGCTTCATGAAGCCGTGCTGGACACCCTCGGCGTCCAGATCGACGGTCAGCGTGATCGGGGTGTCGCTGAGGCCGGTCATCGCTTGACGAACAGCTCCCGCGGGACCGAGGCGAGGCATTCCGGCGCCCCCTCGGTGATCACGATGCTCTCGGTCGTCTCCATGCCCCAGTCGTCCATCCAGAGCCCGGTCATGAAGTGGAACGTCATGCCCGGTTCGAGGACGGTGCGGTCGCCCGGGCGCAGGCTCATCGTCCGCTCGCCCCAGTCGGGCGGATAGCTGATGCCGATCGGGTAGCCGGTGCGGTTGTCCTTGACGATGCCGTGGCGCTCGAGCACCGCGAAGAAGGCCCTGGCGATGTCCTCGCAGGTGTTGCCGGCGCGCGCGGCCTCGAGCCCGGCGGCCATCCCCTCCTGCACCGCGCTGTCCGCATCGACGAAGGCCGGCGGCGGCGTGCCCAGGAAGACGGTGCGCGAGAGCGGGGCGTGATAGCGGCGATAACAGCCGGCCAGCTCGAAGAACGTGCCCTCGCCCGCCTTCATCGGCCGGTCGTCCCAGGTCAGGTGCGGCGCCGCGGCGTCGGTGCCCGAGGGCAGCAGCGGCACGATCGCGGGATAGTCGCCGCCATGCCCGTCCGCCCCGCGTATCGCGGCATCGTAGATCTCGGCGACCAGGTCGCATTTGCGCATCCCCGGCTCGATCGTCTCGAGGATGCGGGCATGCATTGCCTCGACGATGCGCCCGGCGCGGCGCATGTAGACCAACTCCTGTTCGGACTTCACCGCCCGGCACCAGTTGACCAGCGCGGTTGCGTCGACGAAGCGCGCGTCCGGCAGATGCGCCGTCAGCGCGGCATGGGCCGCGGCCGAGAAGTAGTAGTTGTCCATCTCGACGCCAATCCGCTGCCCACCCCAGCCCCGGTCGGCGATCACGCCGCTCAGGTGGTCCATCGGGTGGCGTTCGTCGGACATCACGTAGTGGTCGGGATAGAAGAGGATCCGCGCCTCCTCCATCCAGACGGTGCGCAGCGCGCCATTGGCGTCCTGCTTGCGCCCGTACCAGATCGGATCGCCGTCTCCCGGCACCAGCACGCACTGGTGCACGTAGAAGGACCAGCCGTCATAGCCGGTCAGCCAGGCCATGTTCGACGGGTCGGTCACGACGAGGAGGTCGACGCCCCGCGCCTCCATCGCCCGTCGCGTCCTGGCGAGGCGATCGGCGTATTCGCGCCGGGTGAATGGCAGGTCGATGTCCGGCACGATGTCCCCTCCTTCGTCAGCACGCGACCCGCGTGCCGAGGCCCCGGTCATGCGCCCTGCGCACGCCACGGGTCGCAGCGTCCTGCACGCCGGACCGCCCGGGTCGCGGAGAGTAACCTCTGGCATGCTCCCCGTATCGCCGTCGATCCAACGCTCGCGAAGCCCAGATCGCCGCTTCGACCGGCGTGAGCGCCTACTCGAAATAGGCGGGGTGGGTGCGCCGGATCTCGGCAATGACCTCGTCTAGCCGGGCCAGGTGGTCGCGGACGATCTGCGTCGCCACCTCGACTTCGCCGGTGCCGAGCGCATGCGCCAGCCGGCGGTGGTCCTGCACGAGGACCGACGCCTCGCGCTGCCGGCCGAGGCTGAGGCGGCACAGCCGGTCGACCTTCTGCTTGCAGTCCCGGAGCGTCCCGACAGTCGATGGCAGGCCGCCCAGCTCGCAGATCAGCTGGTGGAACTCGAAGTCGAGCGCGTGGAACGCCTCCGGGCGACCCTGGTCGATCACCTGCTGCTGCTCGGCGAGGCTCCGCTCGAGCCGCCGCGCGCGATCCTCGTCCCACACCGAACAGGCGCGCCGTACCACCTCCAGCTCGACCGCCAGGCGCAGGAACCGGGCATGGGCGATCCGCTCCATCGAGAACCCGCGCACCTCGGTGGCCCGCTGCGGTCGGATCATCAGAAGCTCGAGGTTCTCGAGGCGGTTGAAGGCATCGCGGACCGGCTGGCGCGAGACGCCGAAGCGGCGGGCGACATCGGCCTCCGACAGCTTGGTGCCGGGCAGCAGGGCCAGCGACACGATCTGCGCGTGCAGCCGCTCGAAGACCGCATCCGCCGTCGTCCGACGGTCCGTCAGCTCGGTTGTCGCCAGCATGCCCCGCCCCTCCTCTGCCCCCAGTCTTCCCGGTCCGCGCGATGGCGCAAGGGCTCGCAGACCGGGCGGGCTGCGTCAGGCTGTCTTCCGGCAAATGGACGCCGATCCCGATTGACAGAACTGGGATACTAGTATCCGATCAGGCTCGGAAATGCCAAGGACTATCCGGGCCCGGCCCGACAGGTCGGCGACGGAGCGGAGGGAAGGCCATGAGCGAGCCGGACATGGCGGCGCTGGACGGGTCGGGCGACCTGGCCGGCAAGGTCGCGATCGTAACGGGGGGAGGGCGCGACATCGGCCGCGCCTGCGCCCTCGCCCTCGCCGCGGCGGGCGCGTCGGTGGCGATCAACTTCCACAGCTCGGCCGAGGGGGCCGAAAGCGCGGTGGCCGAGATCAAGGCGGGCGGCGGCCGGGCCTTCGCGCTCCGGGGCGACATGACCGCGGCGGACGACGTCGCGCGGCTCGTCGCGGAGACGCATGCGCGGCTGGGCGCGCGGATCGACATCCTGGCCCACGTCACCGGGGGCCTCGTGGCGCGCAAGACCCTGGCCGAGATGGAGATCGAGCACTGGAACCGGGTGTTCGATCTCAACACCACATCCTTCGTGCGCATGGTCAAGGCCGTGCTGCCGCACATGACGCAGGGCGGCTCGATCGTCGGGCTCGCCAGCCAGGCGGGGCGCGACGGCGGCGGGCCGGGCGCGGTCGCCTATGCCGCGTCCAAGGGCGCGATCATGACGATGGTCCGGGGCCTGGCGAAGGAGCTCGGCCCCTCGATCCGCGTGAACGGCGTCTGCCCCGGCATGATCGACACCGACTTCCACAACACCTTCACCAAGCCCGAGGTGCGAGCCCACGTGGCCGGCCTCACGCCGCTCAAGCGCGAGGGGACGTCCGAGGACGTGGCCAACCTGGTGACGTACCTGGCCTCCGACCGGGCGGCCTATGTCACCGGCGCCAACATCGACATCAACGGAGGGCTGGCCTTTTCCTGACCGCCCCCCGGCGACACGACCGACCAACAAAAAACCACCCAGGGAGGAACCAATGTACCGAACGATCTCGGCGACCCTGCTCGGCGGCCTGGCCGCCATGGCCACCTTCGGCGCCACCGCCACGGCGGCCGACTGGCGCGGCTGGAACATCCATGTCGAGGGCTATCCGAACACCGTCGCGATGGACAAGTTCGCGGAACTGCTGGCCGAAAAGACCGGCGGCGCGATGACGCTGCAGATGTTCCATGGCGGCACGCTGGGCAGCCAGCCCGACGCGATCGAGCAGGTGCGCCTCGGCGCGCTTGAGATCGGCAACTTCAACCTCGGCCCCGTCGGCCCGATCGCGGCGGAGGCGAACGTCGTCTCGCTGCCCTTCATCTTCAAGGACGTCGCGCACATGTTCCGCGTGCTCGAGGGCGAAGGCGGGCAGATGATCGCCGACGGCATGGCCGCCAAGGGCCTGGTGCCGCTGGCCTGGTTCGATGCCGGCGCGCGCTCGTTCTACAACGCGGACGGGCCGATCAACGCGCCCGGGGACGTGGCCGGCATGAAGGTCCGCGTCATGAACAACGACCTCTATTCCGGCATGATCGCCGAGCTTGGCGGCAACCCCTCGCCAATGGCCTTTGCCGAGGTCTACCAGGCGCTCAAGACCGGCGTCGTGGACGGGGCCGAGAACAACTGGCCGTCCTACGAATCGACCGGGCATTTCGAGGTCGCCGGCTACTACTCGCTCAGCCAGCACCTGATCATCCCGGAATGCCTGTGCATCAATGCCGACGTCTACAACGGTCTCTCGGCCGAGATGCAGGCCGCGGTCGGCGAGGCGGCGGTCGAGGCGGCGGCGCTGCAGCGCGCGCTCTGGGCCGAGCGCGAGGCCGCGAGCCGCGCCAAGGTCGAGGCGGCGGGCGTCACGACCAACGAGGTCGCGGACAAGGCGCCGTTCCAGGCGGCGATGGCCCCGGTCTACGAGACCTACCTGTCGGAGAACCCCGATCTGCGGCCCCTCGTCGAGCTGATCCAGTCGACCGAGTAGGCTGACACCGACAGCCGTCCCCGGCCCCGCGCCCGGGACGGCCCCTTCGGAGATCCGGAATGACCGACCGACCTGACGACCGGGCCCTGCCGGCGGTGCTGCGCCGCACGGACAGCGTCCTCGACGCGCTTGCCGCGGTCTGCCGGGTACTGACCGGCGTGTCGCTGGTGGCGCTGACCGTGATCTTCGGCTGGCTGGTCTTCGGGCGCTACGTCCTGAACGCGACGCCCACCTGGGTCGAGCAGGCCGCGCTGCTGCTGGTCATGACGATCGCCTTCCTCGGCGCCGCCGTCGGCGTGCACGAGAACACGCATCTCTCGGTCACCATGCTGCGCGGCCTGGTCCCGGAAAGGGTACGCACCGGCTTGCTGGCGGTGTCCGATTTCCTGATGGCGGGGTTCGGGGCGCTGATGCTCTGGCACGGCACGCGGCTCACGATGTTCAAATGGGGCTCGATGATCCCGCTTGTCCAGCTGCCCGAAGGGCTGCGCTCGCTCCCGCTGAGCGTCGGCGGCGCGCTGATCCTCCTCTTCTCGCTCGGCCACCTGCTGCGCCTCGCCCTGGGCCACGACGCCCGGCGCGACACGATCGAGTAGACGCATGGGCCTCCTCGTCCTTCTCGGGCTCTTCGCGCTCTGCGTCGTGATCGGCGTGCCGGTGGCCTTCGCGCTCGGCATCGCGGCGATCACGGCGTTCTGGTTCGAGGGGCTGCCGCTGATGATCGGCTTCCAGCGGATCGTCTCGGGCATCAACATCTTCTCGCTGATGGCGATCCCGTTCTTCATCTTCGCGGGCGAGCTGATGTTCCACGGCGGCATCGCGATCCGCCTGGTGCGCTTCGCCTCGGCCGCCGTCGGCGCCGTGCGCGGCGGGCTCGGCATCGTCAACGTGTTCTCGTCGATGCTGTTCGGCGGCATCTCGGGCTCGGCGGTGGCCGATATCTCGGCGCTGGGCTCGATCCTGATCCCGGTGATGAAGGAGAAGGGCTACGACGCCGACTATGCCGTCAACGTCACGGTGACCTCGTCGGTCGCCGGCATCGTCATCCCGCCCAGCCACAACATGATCATCTTCGCGATCGCCGCCGGCGGCGGGATCTCGATCTCGCAGCTGTTCCTCGCGGGCGTGATCCCCGGGATCCTGATGTGCCTCTGCCTCGCGGTCGCGGCCTACCTGGTCGCGGTGCGGCGCGGCTACCGGGCCGAGCGCTTCCCCGGCTGGACGGCGCTCGCGCTCAGCTTCGTGGGCGCCCTGCCCGGCCTCTTCACCGCAGTGATCATCGTGGGCGGCGTCCTCTCGGGCGTCTTCACGGTGACCGAGTCAGGCGCCTTCGGCACGATCTACGCCTTCCTGGTCACGCTGATCGTCTATCGCAGCATCAGCTGGGAAAGCTTCAGGATCGCGGTGCGCCAGTCGGTGCGCACGACCGCGATGGTGATGATCCTGATCGCCTGCGCCGGCGCCTTCGCCTACATGCTGACCTTCCACCGGGTGCCGGACCAGATGGTGGCGCTGCTGACAGGCATCACCGAGAACCCGATCCTGATCCTCCTGATGATCAACGCCGTGCTGCTCGTGCTGGGCATGATCATGGACATGGCGGCGCTGATCCTGATCTGCACGCCGATTTTCCTGCCGGTCGCCAACAGCCTCGGCATGGACCCGCTGCAGTTCGGCATCATGATGATCGTGAACCTCGGCCTCGGGCTCTGCACCCCGCCGGTCGGCTCCTGCCTCTTCGTCGGCTGCGCGGTCGGCAAGCTGCCGATCGAGCAGGCGGTGCGCACGATCTGGCCCTTCTACCTGGCGATCCTCGCCGCGCTGATGCTGATCACCTTCATCCCCGCGATCTCGCTCACGCTGCCGGGACTGGTCCGCCCCTAGAGGGTACGCCAACCGGACGTGAGCATCGGCGCCCTACCCGCCCGCGTCAGGTTAGGCCGACACGGATGAACATCGCGTTGCGACCGCGCGTCCAGCAGCGTTCGCTGAAAGGTAACGGGATTGCGGCAAAGATGACGTGGGAGGGGGCGAGAGCGGGGCGTTTCCGTCCGGTCGGAAACCGCTCCAGGACGGGTCCGGAAACGGGGCCGGAAACGAACACGGAAACGGGGACGTGGTCGGGAACCGGATCGGCGCGCGCGGGCGTCAGGGCTGGCCGGCGCCCAGCAGGGCAACGGGCTCGCGCACGGCCAGGTAGGCCCAGATCGCGCGCGTCAGGCGGTTGCTCCTGGCGCGCAGGCGATGGATGCGGATCTCCAGCGCGACCTGCCAGGCCGGGTCGCCCGTGCGCGTCAGCAGCCCGGCATCGATATCCGGGGCCACCAGGCTCTGCGGCAGCCAGGCGACACCGGCCCCGTCGCGCGCCCGCATCCTCAGCGCCCCGCCCATCGCGTTCTCGTAGACCACGCTCAGCCGGCGCTGCAGGTCGTAGGCGCGCAGCAGCGGGTCGACATGCTGCGAGATCGGCGCCGTCGCCCCGAAGCGCAGGAACGGCGACACCGCGCCGGGTGCGGCGAGGTCGAAGACCGGGCTGCCGTCCGGCGCGCGCCGGGACACGGGGATCAGCATGTCGCGGCCGATCAGCAGGCTCTCCAGCCCCGGCAGATCGGCGACCGAGGGGGCATAGGCGCTGGTATAGGCGATCACGAAGTCCAGGCGCCCGGCCTCGAGATCCGCCAGGCACGAGGGCAGGTCGTCGGCGCGCAGCCGCGACATGACGGGCCCGTAGGCCTCCTCGAACGCCTGCAGCCAGGCCGGGAAGAACCGCCAGCCGATCGAGTGCTGCGCCCCGAAGGTGACGGTGTAGCGGTCGGGTCGCGCCTCGGCCTCGCGCAACAGCCGCCGCTCGGTCTCGAGCCGGTCGATCGCCTGCCCCGCCGTCTCGATCATCTGCCGCCCCGCCGGCGTCATGCTGACCGGGTTGGTCGAGCGGTCGACCAGCGCCACGCCGACCCAGTCCTCGACCGCGCGGATGCGGCGACTGAAGGCCGGCTGGCTGATGCGGCTCAGCTCGGCCGCCCGGCTGAAGTTCCGGGTGCGGGCCAGGTGGTCGAGATCGCGGAACCAGCGGAGATCCATCGCCACTCCATGCGTTTTGCGCATGATGCTAGGTGAACATGACATTGGCCGAAACCGTGAAAGTCGCGCAACCTCAACGCGACGGATCAACCAACGGGTACAGGCAATGACGGTGGACGTGGCAGAGGCGGCGCAGGCCAGGATCGACTTCGACCGCTTCCCCAGCATGGCGCTCTGCCACCGGCCGACGCCGATCGAGCGGATGATCCGCCTGTCCGAGCGCCTCGGCGGCCCGAGCCTCTGGATCAAGCGCGACGACTGCACGGGGCTGGCGACGGGCGGCAACAAGACCCGCAAGCTCGAGTTCCTGATGGGCGAGGCGCTGCGCGAGAACGCCGACATCGTCGTCACCCAGGGCGCCGTTCAGTCGAACCATGTCCGCCAGACGGCGGCGGCGGCCTGCCTCGCCGGCCTGGACTGCCACGCGCTGCTCGAGCGCCGCGTGCCCGGTACAGACGACACCTACGAGACCTCGGGCAACGTGCTGCTCGACCGTCTCTTCGGCTGCTCGATCGAGTATCGCCCCCCCGGCCTCGACATGAACGCCGAGGCCGAGGCCGTGGGCGCCAGGCTCCGCGCCGAGGGGCGCAGGCCCTACGTGATCCCCGGCGGCGGCTCGAACGTCACCGGCGCGCTCGGCTATGCCCGCTGCGCGCAGGAGATCCTGGACCAGGCGGGCGAAAGCGGCCTTGCCTTCGACTGGCTCGTCACCGCGACGGGCTCGACGGGCACCCATGCGGGGCTGGTCGCGGGGCTGCATGCGATTGGCTCGGACCTGCCGGTCATGGGCATCAGCGTGCGCCAGCCGATGGCGCGCCAGATCGGCGCCGTGCACGCGCTGGCCCGCGCGACGGCCGAGCGCCTCGGCGCCCCGGCCCTGCCCCAGAGCAGGGTGCTGGTGGACGACGGCTATGTCGGCCCCGGCTACGGCATCCCCGCGCCCTCGACCATCGAGGCGATCGAGATCACGGCGCGCCAGGAGGGCATCCTGCTGGACCCCGTCTACTCGGCCAAGGGCATGGCCGGGCTGATTGGACTCATCCGAAAGGGTTTCTTCCGCGCCGAGGACCGGGTGCTATTCCTGCATACCGGCGGCGCGACGGCGCTCTTCGCCTACCAGGCGGCGCTGACGCAGCCTCAGGACTGACGCTTCAAGAAGGGCCCCGAGGCCCTCGCAACGACAGATGGAGATCACGATGACGACGATGCTCAAGACGACGGCGCTGGCCGCGGGCCTCATGGTGCTCGCCGCCCCGGCCATGGCGGCCGAGAAGGTGGCCATCGGCATGCCGTCCTGGACCGGCGCGCAGGCGATGGCGCACCTGCTCAAGGCCGTGGTCGAGATGAAGATCGGCGGCGAGGCGACGCTGGTGCCCGGCACCAACGCCACGATCTTCCAGGCCATGGACCGCGGCAAGGGCGAGATCGACGTCCATCCCGACGTCTGGCTGCCGAACCAGGAGAGCTTCACCCAGAAGTATGTCGACGAGGCCGGCACCGTGGTGCTCTCGCAGAACCCCTACGAGGGCAACCAGGGTTACTGCGTCAGCGAGAACTTCGCCGAGGCCAACAGCATCACCGACATCACCGACCTGGGCCGGCCCGACGTCGCGGCGGCGATGGACAGCGACGGCAACGGCAAGGGCGAGATGTGGATCGGCGCGCCGGGCTGGGCCTCGGCCAACGTGAACGAGGTCAAGGTCCGCGACTACGGCCTGCTGGACTTCGTCGAGCCGATCCGCGCCGAGGAGAGCGTCAAGACCGCCCGCATCAAGGACTCGATCGCCAAGGACGAGGGCTACGCCTTCTACTGCTACAAGCCGCACGCCGTCTGGTTCATGTTCGACGTCGTGATGCTGAGCGAGCCGACCTTCGACCCGGCCAACTACGTGATGTACCAGCCGTCGGACCGCCCCGACTGGTACGAGGCCTCGAAGGTCGCGACCAAGGACGCGCTCAAGGACGTGCAGATCGCCTGGTCCAAGTCGCTGGCCGACCGCTCGCCCGCCATCGCCGAGTTCTTCGCGAACTTCAGCGTGACCGCCGACGACGTCTCCAGCTTCGCCTTCGAGATCGCCGGCCAGGGCCGCGAGCCCGAGGAGGTCGCCCGCGAATGGGTCGAGGCGAACCCCGAGCGCGTCGACGCCTGGCTCGGCCTCTGACCCGGTCGTCGGCACGATGATCGGGTGCGCCGGCACGGCCCGGCGCACCTCCCCCACCGCCGTCCCGAACAGAGGAGCCGTGCCGTGGCCGATGCCTCACACCCCATGGCAGACGAGACGGTCATCGAGATCGCCGACGTCTGGAAGATCTTCGGCGACAACGCCGATGCCGCGCTCGCCGCGATCCGCGCCGAAGGGATCGGCAAGGCGGAAGTCCTCTCCCGCTTCAACGCCGTCGTCGGCGTCGCCGATGTCAGCCTCGACATCCGGCGCGGCGAGATCTTCTGCATCATGGGGCTGTCGGGCTCGGGCAAGTCGACGCTGGTACGCCACTTCAACCGGCTGCTGGAGCCCACCGACGGCCGCATCCTGATCGAGGGCGTCGACGTCATGGCGCTGGAGCCCAAGGCGCTCCAGGCCTGGCGCAACCGCAAGATCGGCATGGTCTTCCAG
>JBCBPG010000073.1:0-10696 GCA_039820865.1 Pseudomonadota bacterium | reverse complement strand
CGGCCCGGCGGCGGGTCTCGACTTCAACGAAGGCTCCCTGGAGAACAGCCAGGCAAAGGTCTTCGACGAGCGCGAGCAGGCGGTGGCGGCGACGCCCCAACTGGTGGATTTCTTGGTCGGCGACAACCTGATCGCGGGCCAGCAGGTCTCGGGGATCACGTCGCCGTCGCTCAGCGACACGCGGACGCTGGCGGCCGGGACCTACAACAGCCATATCGTCCACTTCGATCCGGTCGGGGCGGGCTCGACGGGGCCCTTCACGATCGTCTTCGATGCGCCGATCCGGGCGGTGATCACCTCGGCAGCGGGGCCCGCGCTGCTCCAGGCCACCGATGCGATCTTCGGGGCTGCGGGCGCGACCTACGAGACCGGGATCGGCCGGCGCCTCGAAGATGGCGATCTCTTCACGCTGATCGACCCGGTCACGCTGCGCGTCGATTCCCTGTCGACCAATTCGTCGAACATCGACCAGCTCAGGATCGTGACGGCGGTGCCGCTGCCGGCCGGCGCGGCGCTGCTGGTCGCCGCCCTCGGCATGGGCGCACTGCTGCGGCGGCGCGCCTGAAGCCTTCGCCGGATGAAATTCCGGGCGCTCCTGCGCTTCGGGGGGCGCCACGCTACGCTCTTTCGTTGACGAGACGGCGGGGGCCTGACCAGATCAGGGGGTTGTACCCTGTGAGAGGAGCTGCCCTGGCATGACCCGCACCATCGCCGCTGTCCTGTGCCTGGTCGCCGGCACCGCGACCGCCGCCGACATCAAGATCTGTGTCGAGGGCGCGTACCCGCCGTTCTCCGAGACCACGTCCGACGGCGATGTCGTCGGCTTCGACATCGACATCGCCAACGCGCTCTGCGACGAGATGGGGCAGAGCTGCGAGATGGTCGCCACCGAATGGGACGGCATCATTCCCGCGCTGATCGAGGGCAAGTGCGACGCCATCATCGCCTCGATGTCGATCACCGAGGAGCGCAAGCAGGTCATCGACTTTTCCGAGAAGTACTACCAGACCCCGGCCAAGTTCGTGGGCCCGGCCGATGCCGGGCTGGACGACACGCCCGAGGGCATGGCGGGCAAGGTCGTCGGCGTACAGCGCGGCACGATCCACCAGGACTTCCTCGAGAACGAGTTCCCGGAGGTGGAGCTGACGCTCTACGGCACGCAGGACGAGGCCTATCTCGACCTGCAGTCGGGCCGGGTCGACGCGGTGATGGCGGATTCGACCGCGATCTCCTTCGGCTTTCTCAAGACCGAGGCGGGCGAGGGCTATGCCTTCTTCGGCAAGGACTATGCGATCCCGAAATATCACGGCAACGGCGCCGGGATCGGGGTCCGCCAGGGCGAGGAGGAGCTGCGTGACGCCTTCTCGGCCGCGATCGAGGCGATCCGGCTGAACGGCACCTACGACACGATCGGCGCGAAGTATTTCGACTTCGACATCTACGGCGCAGGCACCTGAGCCGGCACGCAGCGGTGCGTTGCACGCACCCTACGGCCCAGGCCCGGGCGCCGCGTGAGGCGGCCGGGTCTTCCTGCATCCGATGGCTGGGGGAGGCGGCGTGGGTGACCTGATCGAATACGCGCCCCTCCTGGCCCAGGGCACGGTCGTCACGGTCATGCTGGCGGTGCTGTCGCTGGCGATGGCCACGGCGCTCGGCGCGCTGGGGGCGGCGGGGCGGCTCTCGGGCTGGCTGGTCGCCGACTGGACGGCACAGGGCTATACCACGCTGGTCCGGGGCGTGCCGGACCTCGTGATGATCCTGCTGATCTACTTCGGCGGCCAGCGCGCGCTCAACGGCGTGGTCGAGCTCATCGGGGCCGAGCGCATCGAGGTCTCGAAGTTCGCGGCCGGCGTCATGGCGATCGGCTTCATCTACGGCGGCTACCTGGCCGAGACGTTCCGTGGCGCCTTCGCCTCGATCCCGCGGGGGCAGGCCGAGGCAGGGCGTGCGCTGGGGATGACCCGCCTCGCGATCCTGCGCCAGATCGAGCTGCCCCAGCTCATCCGCCTCGCGCTGCCGGGCTATGCCAATGTCTGGATGGTGCTGGTGAAGTCGACGGCCGTCGTCTCGGTGATCGGGCTCGGCGATCTCGTCGGTCTGGCGGACAAGGCGGGCAAGTCGACGCGCCAGCAGTTCTGGTTCTACCTCGCGGTGCTGCTGGTCTATCTCGCGATCACGGCGGTCTCGGACTACCTGCTGACACGGGCCCGCACGCGGGCCGAACGGGGGATGGTCGCGTGAGGGTCGATCTGGTCGCCCAGAACTGGGACCTCTTCCTCGGCGGCGTGCTGGTGACGCTGGAGCTGACGGCGATCGCGGTGGTCGTGGGCTTTGCACTGGCGCTGCCGATGGCGCTGGCGATCCACCGGGGCGGGCGGGCGGCGATCCCGGCGAAGGCCTTCATCTACGTCTTCCGCGGCACGCCGCTCCTGGTGCAGGCCTACCTGATCTACTACGGCCTCTCGCAGTTCGAGGCGGTGCGCGACAGCATCTTCTGGCGCGCGCCCGAGCCGATCCGCGGCTCGTTCTTCGAGGATGCCTGGCCGTCGCTGCGGTCGGCCTGGTGGTGCGCGGTCATCGCCTTCTCGCTCAACTCCGCCGCCTACCAGGCCGCGATCCTTGCCGGTTCGTTCCGGGCGGTGGCGAAGGGGCAGCTCGAGGGCGCGCGGGCGCTCGGCCTGCCCGAACGGCTGGTGACCTGGCTGGTGCTGCTGCCGACGGCGCTGCGACAGGCGCTGCCGCAATACGGCAACGAGGTCGTCTTCATGCTGCACGGGACGGCCGTGGCGGGGGTGATCACGCTGCAGGACATCCTGGGCGCAGGGCGGACGCTGAACGCGCGCTACTACGTCGCCTACGAGGGGTACCTGACGGCGGCGGTGCTCTACATGGCGATCACTGCCGCCGTGGTGCTGACCTTCCGCGCGATCGAGCGGCGCTACCTGCGCCACCTGCGCGTGCGGGAGGCGCCGAAGCCCGCGGGCGCAGGCGCCCGGGTCGCCGCCTACGCCCGCAGCCTCGCCCGCTGACCCCTCACAGGCCGCACTGCGACCGCGGTGCGAGACGGACGCCCCGGCCCTCCTGGCCGCTGACGCGCTTGGTGCAGACCTGCTTGGGGTTGGCGAAGGCCTCAGCGAAGCTGTTGCCGCCGCTGCCGCCCGCGCCGCCCGCGCCGCCCGCGCCGCCCGCGCAGGCCGAGAGGACGAGCGCCATCGCCGGCAGGGCGAGGCGGAGGGCGCGGGCGGCGGGGCTCGCGGTGATGACGGTGGGGCGCAGGCTGGTCTGGGACGGCGAACGGGTCTCGGTCATCTCTCACCTCAACTGGCCGGGGCTCTCCGGCGGGTGGGTCGGATATGGGAAAGGCCGCGCCCTGCAGGCCCGCGCCTCACGCCCGATTGATGGCCGCCCGCTTTGCGCGTGATCGCCCAACCGCGAATCGCAATTTCTCGTTAGAGGGGCGCGCGGGGGAGCACGGTCCCCCTGACGTGGAGGGGGCGATGGCAGAGGTTCTCGACCGGCGGCTGGTGGCCGAGGCGCTGGGGACGGGGCTGCTCGTCGCCACCGTCGTGGGCTCCGGCATCATGGCCGACACGCTGACCGCGGACACGGCCGTGGCGCTCCTCGGCAACACGATCCCGACGGGCGCGATCCTGGTGGTGCTGATCACCGTGCTCGGCCCGATCTCGGGCGCGCACTTCAACCCGGCGGTGACGCTGGCGATGCTGGTGCGCGGCGAGATCGCCACCGCCGCCGCCGCCGCCTATGTCGCCGCGCAGGTGGCGGGCGGCATCGCGGGGACGGTCCTGGCGCACGGGATGTTCGAGCAGGCGCTGGTCCAGGCATCGACGACGGTGCGCACCGGGCCGGGGCAGTGGCTGGCCGAGGTGGTGGCGACCTTCGGGCTGGTGGCGGTGATCATCCTTGGCGTCGCCCAGCGCCCGGCGGCGGTGCCCTGGCTGGTCGGGCTCTACATCACGGCCGCCTACTGGTTCACCGCCTCGACCTCCTTCGCCAACCCGGCCGTGGCCATCGCGCGCGGCTTCAGCGACACCTTCGCGGGCATCCGCCCGATCGACGTGCCGGCTTTCATCATCGCCGAATGCGTCGGCGCGCTGATCGCGGTCGCGGTGGCGGGCTGGCTCCTCGGCGGGCGGCGGGAGGACGCCGCGTGAGCGTCGTCATCCACCACAACCCGGACTGCGGTACCTCACGCAACGTGCTCGCCATCGTCGAGGCGGCCGGTTATGCGCCCGTGGTGATCCCCTACGCCGCATCAACTGGCCCGGTCGTGTCGCCGGACCTGCGGTGGGAGGTCGCGGTGGGTGCTGCTGCGGTCGATGGCGTGCGTCCCCCGGGGCGGCCCCTCAGCGCGCCCGTCGCCGTACGAATGCCAGTGCCGCGAGGCCAGTCAGCAGGAGTGGTGCGCCCGCCGGCACCGGGATGACCGTCTCCGTGGGCGGCGTGGTTGGCGCCAGCAGGGTCAGCTCTGCGCTGACCGCGTAATGGTCGGACGCGTATTTCCAGGGAAAGACCGGCAGCGCGTCGCTCCCCGGGGGCGCGAAGTAGCGCTCGCGCTCGATGGCGGCAGTATCGGTCCGGAAGTCGGACGTGGTGAAGATGAAGTCGATCGGACTGCTTGTGTTGGTGCCGATCTCAAGGTCGCCGTTCTGCAACTCGGTCGGCTCGTTGCCGTGGAAGGTCAGCCCGGCGTTGTCGCTGTCGAGGCTGTCGAGGCTGTCGATCAGGGGATCGCCCGAGGTGTAGATGCCGGGCGCGAAATTGCCGGTGAAGAGCTCGTAGCCGTCGAGACCTGGGCCGGTATTTAGATCGCCGGTGAGGATGAAGGGGAGATCGCCCGCCAGCGCCTCGACGGTCGCGAGGAAGATCTCGCTCTGGCCCGGGATCCGCCCCTTCGCGCGCCAGTCGCCGCCGTCGAACTTGGAGGTGGCAGGCTGGGTCTCCAGAACGTTCAGGTCCTGCGAGAGCTGCGTGAACTCGTCGCCGTCGAGCCTCTCGAGCGCGCTGTCCGGCCAGTCGAGCCCGCGACGGGCATCGGCGGACAGGGACAGGTGCGTGTTGCCGACAAGGAACGTCTCTCCCCCGTCTTTCGCGCGCAGCGTGACGACCGTGGCGACCCGCGACGAGCGGTCATCGTCGCCCAGTTCGTCGAGCGGGTGCAGCGTGTCGGGGACGTCCGGCAGCAGGCTGAGCCAGAAGCTGGTGCTGTCCAGCAGGTCAAAGCGGGTCGTGTCGTAGAAGATCGGGACGCCCTCGCTTGAGAGGTCTCCGGGCTCGCGCGGCTGGTAGACCGAGCCGTAACGCGGCCCAAGCTCGGCTCGGATGCTGACGAACTGGCGGCCCGTCACCTCCTGAAGCGCGATGATGTCCGGATCGTTCTCCCGGATGGAGTCGACAACACGGTCGCGGCGCAAAAAAATTGCATTGGGCTCGCTGTCGGTCCAGGCGGACTGATTGTCGTTGCGGATATTGAATGTCTTGACCGTGAGCGACAGCGACAGTGCCGGCGCAGTCGTGCTCAGCACAAAAAGCGAAGCGAGCACCAGGTACAGATGGCTTTTCAAGCGAAGGACCTCCGAAACGCCACGCGGGGTAAAGGCGCAAGATATTCGGCCCGCTGTTTTTATCAGGCTTTTCCCATTTAACGTATTGCTGGCGAACATGCGAGCACTGACGAGCCCGATCAAACTGGAAGTGGCGCGCGCCGAGGTCGCGCCGCGCTTCACCGTCCGGCCGCCGACAAGCTGGCGCATCACCGGATCGCGCCGCAGCCGATCGGCGTCGTTGACGTCCTCGTAGCCCGCGAGGCGCTAGAAGATCGACTGGCGCAGGAGCCCGGCCAAGTGGTGTCGGCCGTTCTTGCCGACGCGTGAATCAGCAATGATGCCGGCGGCAAGAATGGTAAGACCGAGGGCGTCGTCCAACTGGCGGTGCAGGAGCAGACCGCCGTCAGAGCTGATCGAAGAACCGCAGAACGCCAGCTTGACCGTGCGGTCGAATTGGAGCCGAAGGGGACCCGTTTCCTCTTCACTCGCTGGGTTCGCTGCCGCCATGCCGCTCAGCCCTCGTTAACCCATTGTCACCAAGAGGATATCACGGCTCGCATCTGTCTCTAAGCTAGATCCATATGGGGTGCCCGGGCTTGTCTTGAGACCGGCTGGACGCGGCCGCAGCTGCGGGCGCTGTTCGCGGCGGCGGATCTCACGCCCCGCACGGCCCTGCGCCTCACCCGCTCGCCGGCCGGGGCGCTGGGGCTCACCGACCCGGCGGTCGGCGACGAGGTGCCCATGGACGCGATGCTGGAGCACCCGGTGCTGGTCAACTGGCCGATCGTCTGCACGCGCCGGGGCGTCCGGCTCTGCCGCCCCTCCGAGACGGTGCTCGACCTGCTCGACCGCCTGCCGCCGGGCCCGCTCCACAAGGAGGACGGGGAACTGATCATCGATGCCGGGGGCCGGCGCGTCGGCTGAGCGGGCCCCTCAGCGGGGCATCAGCACCCAGTAGTCGAGGTCGAGTACCACGCCCTCGGCATGGCCCTTGCCGTCCTCGGCCCGGTGGGGGAATTCCGCGGCCGGGCGGTTCTTGACCGCGACCAGGCGCAGGCGCAGCGCCCCGACCGAGGGCACCGGCGTCGCCGCGCTCTCCAGCACCTCGGACCAGGCGTAGACCGTGTCGCCGGCGAAGGAGGGCGCGGCATGGGTGCCGGCATTGATCGCGGCGACCAGCTGCGCGTTCTCGAGCCCGTTGAAGCTGAGCCCGCGCGCGAGCGAGATGACATGGCCGCCATAGACCAGTCGCGACTCGCCCCCGCGCGCGGCCGGGTCGAAATGGACGCGCGCGGTGTTCTGCCAGAGACGGGTGGCCATCATGTGCTCGGCCTCCTCGATCACCACGCCGTCGACATGGTCGATCTTCTCGCCGACGGCATAGTCGCCCCAGCGCCGGGTCGCGCCCGCGAGCGCGTCGTCCCAGCGCGCGAAATCGAGGCCCTCGGGCACGACGAGGTCGTTCGCAGCGACCGCGGGGGCGAGTTCGGGCACGGTGGTCTCGGGCGCCGGCGCCTCGGCGTCGCGCTTGCGCACCATGACCCAGCGCACATAGCTCAGCACCGGCTGCCCATGCTGGTTGGTGCCGGTCGTGCGCACCCAGACGATGCCGGTCCTGCCGGAGCCAGTCTGGCGGAGGCCCACGACCTCGGAGGTCGCGGCCAGCGTGTCGCCGGGCCAGACGGGGGCCAGGAACCGGCCCTCGGCATAGCCGAGATTGGCGACCGCGTTCAGCGAGATGTCGGGCACCGTCTTGCCGAAGACCGTGTGGAAGACCGTCAGCGGGTCCATCGGGCTCCGCGCCAGGCCGGCGGCGGTGGCCATCGTGTCCGCGCTGTCGAGCGCGAAGCGGTTGGGGTAGAGCGCCGTCACCAGCGCCCGCTCGCCAAGGCCGATGGTGCGGGGCGTCGCGTGGGCGATGGTCTCGCCCAGGCGATAGTCCTCGAAGAAGCGCCCGCCCGCCGGCGGCCTCGGTCTCCCGTCCATCTCGTCCCTCGTTCAGCCGGCGCCCGGAGGCGAGCCGGGGAAGGGCCAGTAGCCGGCCCAGTTATGCGCCCCCGTGATGACCAGGAAGGCGACGACGCTGGCGCCGGCATGGATCAGGTTGGGCTTCAGTCCCTGCGGCGCGGGCTTGGGCCCCTTGCCGTCGCGCTTGTTGATCGCGACGAGCGCGATGACCGCCCAGGCGAGCAGGCCACCGAACAGGATGATCGCCTCGAGATTGCCGTTCACCAGGAGATGCGCGACCGCCCAGAGCTTGAAGCCGGTGAGCTGCGGGTGACGCACCCAGCTCGCGACATGGCCCTTCACCCCGCCGGCGAAGAACAGGATGACGGCGATCACCATCAGCAGGTTGTTGAGGTGGACCAGGAAGGCGGGCGGCGTCCAGACCTGCACATAGCCCGCCGTCTGGTAGCCGATGGTCATCAGCGCGACCGCGACGACCGAGGCGATGGCCATGGCGATCTTGGCGCTGCCCTCGCCGCCGAGCCTCTCGGCCAGTTCGGCGCGGCGGGCGGGCGCCATCGGTTTCAGCAGATGCGTTGCATACCAGAGCGCGAGGCCGAGGATCAGGAGCAGCATGCCGGTTCTCCGAGGTTGCGGGGCGCCTTGGGGTGTCCGCCCGGGCCCGAGGGGTGGCCGGGCCGGGGCCGGTCGTCAAGCGTCGCTTTCGCGCGCCCCTGCGCCCCGCGGCCGTCAGGCTGTGGCGGCCTCCAGCGCGGCGATGGCCTCGGCCTGCGCGATCAGGCGGCGGGCGGCGGCGGCATGCAGGTTCTCGACGATGCGCCCGTCCAGCACCGCGATCCCCTCGCCGCGGGCGGTGGCGGCCTCGAAGGCCTCGACTTCGGCGCGGGCGCGGTCGACCGCCTCGGCATCCGGGGCAAAGAGGCGGTTGGCGATGGCGAGCTGGCGGGGATGGATCAGCGTCTTGCCGTCCATGCCCAGCATGCGGCCCTGCCTGGCCTCGATCTCAAGCCCCGCGTCGTCGCCATAGGCGTTGTAGACCCCGTCCAGCACCGCCTTGCCATGGGCGCGCGCGGCCAGCACCACCTGCGTGAGTGCGGGCATGAGCGCGGCGCGGTCGGGGCTGAAGCGGGCCTGCAGCTCGGCCAGCAGGTCGTTGGTGCCGGCGACCAGGCAGGCAAGGCGCGGATGCGCGGCGATCTCGCCCGCCGCCAGCACGCCGCGCGGCGTCTCGATCATCGCCCAGAGTGCGAGGCCCGGCGGCCCGCCCGCGGCGTCGAGCGCGGCGGCGGCGGCCTCGATCGCGGCGGCGCCCTCGACCTTGGGCAGCAGCACGGCATCGGCACCGGCGGTGGCCGCGGCGACGATATCCGCCACGCCCCAGGGCGTGTTCGGCCCGTTCACGCGGATCACCGTCTCGCGGGGCGCATAGCCGCCCTCGGCCAGCGCCGCGACCAGCAGGTCGCGCGCGGCCGCCTTCTCGCCCGGCGCGACCGCGTCCTCGAGGTCGAAGAGCAGCACGTCGGCGGCAAGGGCCCGCGCCTTGTCCAGCGCCCGGGCCTTGGATGCCGGCATGTAGAGCGCCGAGCGCCGCGGCCGCAGGCCGGCCTCCAGCGGTGCACCCGTCATCGCCGCGACCACCCGCCCGGCTGTTCCCTCGTCCATCACACCTGTCCCCCTGCGCTGACGCAGATCTGTATTGCGCCGCAGCATGGTGTAGCAAGGGGACTTTGCGTGCCGTTTCAACCAAGGTCTTGAGTCCGGTGGCGATCGCGATGCCGCCCGGGCCTTGCCGCGGGGCGGGACAGGGTTGCGTTCCGGGGCGCGATGTTGCATCGCGGTCGTCGCGGTGCCCCAGCCGCATCACCCGATCAAGGCGCGGCGCCCGGCAGGACAGGCCCGATGCATCCGCGCCGCCACCAGCGGAGGACATCATGGCCAGAAGCAAGATCGCGCTGATCGGCGCGGGGCAGATCGGCGGCACGCTGGCCCATCTCGCCGGCCTCAAGGAACTGGGCGACATCGTTCTCTTCGACATCGCCGAGGGCATCCCGCAGGGCAAGGCGCTGGACATCGCCGAGAGCGCGCCGGTCGACGGCTTCGACGCCAAGCTCAAGGGCGCCAACGATTATGCCGACATCGCGGGCGCGGATGTCTGCATCGTCACCGCCGGCGTCGCCCGCAAGCCGGGCATGAGCCGCGATGACCTGCTGGGCATCAACCTCAAGGTCATGAAGGCGGTCGGCGAGGGCATCGCCAAGCACGCCCCCGACGCCTTCGTCATCTGCATCACCAACCCGCTCGACGCCATGGTCTGGGCGCTGCGCGAGTTCTCGGGCCTGCCGGCCGAGAAGGTCGTCGGCATGGCGGGTGTGCTCGACTCGGCGCGCTTCCGCCACTTCCTGGCCGACGAGTTCGACGTCAGCGTCAAGGACGTCTCGGCCTTCGTCCTCGGCGGCCATGGCGACACGATGGTGCCGCTGGTGCGCTACTCGACCGTCGCCGGCATCCCGCTGCCCGACCTCGTGAAGATGGGCTGGTCGACGCAGGAGAAGATCGACGCCATCGTCCAGCGCACCCGCGACGGCGGCGCCGAGATCGTGGGCCTGCTCAAGACCGGCTCGGCCTTCTACGCCCCGGCCGCCAGCGCGATCCAGATGGCCGAGGCCTATCTCAAGGACCAGCGCCGCGTCCTGCCCGCCGCCGCCTGGGTCGACGGCGCCTACGGCCTCAAGGGCCTCTACGTGGGCGTGCCCATCGTGATCGGCGCCGCCGGCGTCGAGAAGATCGTCGAGATCACCCTCGACCGCGACGAGCAGGCGATGCTCGACAAGTCCGTCAGCGCCGTCCAGGGCCTGGTCGAGGCCTGCAAGGGCATCGACGAGAGCCTCAAGGGCTAGGGACCGCGCCGCCGCCACGCTCGACATGGGCGGCGGCGGCCGCCTCTCCTCGCGCCGACGACCGGACCGTCGCCAGCGATCCGGTCATCCGCGCCGCGCCTGGCCCTGTCCGTGCCTGGCGGACGAAGAAGGCGCTTGCCTGGCGGCGTCCGCCTCGCGGGTATGCGGGCCTTGCCCCGGTCGCGGGCGGCCGATCGTCCCGGCGCCATCCCTCCGATCGCAACGACCGGTGCCGCCGGCGCACAGGCGAGCCGCGGTCACGCCATT
>JBCBPG010000072.1:0-10773 GCA_039820865.1 Pseudomonadota bacterium | reverse complement strand
GCCGGCCGAAAGGCCGGCAAGACCGGGCAGGCAGCCCGGTCAGAGGCCGGCGGGCTGGCCCACGACGATGACCGAGAGGGCCTCGGGCTGCAGCACGCGGGCGGCGACGCGGGCGATGTCCTCGCGGGTGACCGCCTCGATCAGGCCGTTGCGGATCTCGACATAATCGACGTCGAGACCGGCCTCCTGCGCCGCCACCATGAAGCGCGCGATCTTGGCATTGGTGTCGAAGCGGAGGGGGAAGGCACCGGTCAGGTACTGCTTGGCCTTGGCCAGTTCCTCGTCGCTCACGCCCTCGCTGGCCATGCGCGCCCATTCGGCCCGGATCACCTCGATGCTCTCGGCCACACGGTCGTTCGCCGTGGCCACGCCCGAGATGTAGAGCGGCGCGCCCTCGAGATCGGCGAGATAGGCGTAGACACCGTAGGCTAGGCCCCGCTTCTCGCGCACCTCGGTCATCAGGCGCGACGAGAACCCGCCACCGCCCAGCACGTAGTTCATCACATAGGCCGGGATGTAGTCGGGGTCGTCGCGGTCGAGACCGGCATGGCCGAGGATCACCTGGCTCTGCGGCACGGGCAGATCGACGATCTCCACCCCCGGCGGCGGCGCGGCGGCGGGCGAGGCCGGCAGCGCGGCCTCCGACGGCGCCTCGGCCGGCAGGCCCGCCAGCACCGTGTCGACCAGCACCCCGGCCGCCTCGGCATCCAGCGCGCCCACGACGCCAACGGTCGCCCGCGCACGGTTCAGCAGCCGCCCATGCGCGGCCACGAGATCCTCGCGCGTCAGCGCCGCGACACTGTCGGGCGTCCCGTCGGTCGGCCGGCCATAGGGGTGGCCGGGAAAGGCGCGGGCATACCAGGCCTTGCCGGCGACATCGCGCGGATCGGTCTCCTCCGAGGCGAGGTTCGAGAGGATCTGGCCGCGCACGCGCTCGACCGCCTCGGCATCGAAGCGGGGGCTCGCCAGCGCCTCGGCCATCAGGCCGGCCGACGCGTCGAGGTTCTCGACCAGCATGCGCGCCGAGACCGAGACGCGGTCGCGGCTGGCCGAAAAGCCGAAGCGGGCCGACAGCCGCTCGGCCTCGGCCGCGAAGGCGGAGGCGTCACGCTCGCCCGCGCCCTCGTCCATCAGCGACATCGCCATGTTGGCCGCGCCGGCGTTCTCGGCCGGGTCGAGCGCCGCGCCGCCGGCAACGCTCACCTCGAGGGCGACCATGGGGATCGAGGGCTCCTCCATGTGCCAGAAGACGATGCCGCCGGGACTGGTGCGCTCGACGATCTCGATCGCAGCGCGCGCGGCGCCGGGGACCAGCATCGCCGGCAGGAGCGCGATGGCGACGGCGACAGCCCAGCCGCGGGTGAACGGATGCATGCCCATCAGCCTGCCTTCTCCTCGCTCTCGCCGGCAGGGGCCGGCGCCGTCAGGGTGCCGGTGACCGAACGCTCGGGCACCAGCCAGTCGGTCATCGCCGCCTTCACCTCGTCCGCCGTGATCGACTGGAAGAGGTCGGGATAGGTGGCGATGTCCTCGAGATCGAGCCCGACGGCCAGCGCCGAGCCGTACATGCGCGCCAGCGTCGCCTGGCTGTCCTGGGCGTAGATCAGGTCCGCGCGGGCGCGGGTCTTGACCCGCTCCAGCTCGGCCTCGGTCGGCCCCTCGCTGGCCAGGCGCGCAAGCTCGACATCGAGCGCGGCCTCCATGTCCTCGAGCGTCACGCCGGGCTTGGGCACGCCGTAGATGCCGAAGATCGTGCTGTCGCGCCCGGTGGACGAGTACCAGGCGCCCGCGCCCACGGCCGGGCCGTCGCCGAACTCCAGCGCCTGGACGAGACGGGCGTTCTTGCCCTCGGCCAGCACGCTCGACGCGATCGAGAGCGCGGCCGAGACGCGCGCGGTCTCCGGCGAGAAGGCCGGCACGTCGTACATGCGCATCACGTAGGGCTGGCGGACGCGCTCGTCCTCCATCGCGACGCGGCGGGGCGCGCGCTGCGGCGGCTCCTGCGGGCGGGGCGGGATACCGGCGCCCGAGGCCTCGAGCGGGCCATAGACCTCCTCGGCCAGCGCCTCGACCTCGGCCGCGTCCACGTCGCCCGCGACCACGAGGATCGCGTTATCCGGCGCGTAGAAGCGGTCGTAGAAGTCGAGCGCGGCCTGGCGGTCCAGCGTCTCCATCTCGCGCCGCCAGCCGATGATCGGCACGCCGTAGGGGTGGTTGCGGTAGAGGGCGGCGCGCATCTGCTCGCTGAACAGCGACTGCGGGCTGTTGTCGGTGCGTGTCGAGCGCTCCTCCAGGATCACGTCGCGCTCGGTGGTGACGTGGTCCTCGGTGAGGCGGAGGTTGACCATGCGGTCGGCCTCCATCCCCATCACCAGGCCCAGCCGGTCGGCGGCGATGCGCTGGAAATAGCCGGTGTAGTCCCAGGAGGTGAAGGCGTTGTCCTGGCCGCCGTTCTCGGCGACGATCTTCGAGAAGGCGCCGTCGGGGATCGTGTCGGTGCCCTTGAACATCAGGTGTTCCAGGAAATGGGCGATGCCCGACTGGCCCCAGGGCTCGTCGGCCGCGCCGATCGGGTACCAGACCATGTGGGTGACGACCGGCGCGCGGCGGTCCTCGATCACCACGCCCTTCATGCCGTTCTCCAGCGTGAAGGCGTAGACCGGCTGGTCGATGCTGGCAGCCACCCGTTCGGCCGCGAGGGCGAGGGGCGGGGCCGTTAGGCCGGCGGCGACGACCGCGCCGGCGGCGAGACGGACAAGTCGCATGGGTCTCTCCGTGAATTGCGTCTGAAGCCAGATAGGGCAGCACACCGGGCAGAGCCACCGACGCGGGGCGCGGCGGAGGGGCGCGGCACGAACACGAACGCTTGACCGGCGTGGCGCGCAGGCCTGCCCGGCGCCGTCCACCGGTCGCTACGCGGGGCCGCGGATCAGCCCCCGCCGCCCTCCTCGGGCGCGGCGGTGGCCTCGGGGTCGGTCGGCGCGCGGACGCCCTGGCGCTGGAGGCGCTGGCTCTCGGCCACCGGGTCGACCAGCGTCTCGGGATCGGTCTCGTCGCCGGGATCGCCGCCGAACAGCTCGAAGATCGTGGGCGGCTCGTAGGGCGCGTTGGCCTCGGCCTCGGCCGCCGCGGCCGCCTGGGCCTCCAGCGCCTGACGCACCTCGGGATCGGCCTCGGCCGTCGCGACCGAGACGAGGGCGCTCTCGCCCGGGCTCGGCTGCGAGACCGCGCCGGCCGGCGCCCCGCCCAGCAGCGCCTCGGCCGCCTCGGCCCGCGGATCGGGGTTGCGGGGCGAGGGCGTGCCCGGCGCCGGCCGCGGCAGCGCCACGTCGCCGCCGCCCTGGACCTGCGGCGGGACGACCAGCGGATCGCGCTCGACCACCATGAACTCGTCTGGCGCGGGCGGGCGGGCGCCGATGGCCTCGAGCGGATCGCCGAACTGGCTGCATCCCGCCATCGCGACAGCCGCGATCAGCATCGCCGGGAGGCGGACGGCAGTGGTCGGACGGACGGTCATCGGCCTTCTCCCCGTTTGTCGTTGGCCCTGGAACGGGCGGGCGCGCCGGTCCCGTCGCCTCAGGCCTTCCAGGCGAGCAGCATGGCGCCCGCGAAGATCGCGACATCGGCGACGTTGAACGCGTAGGGGTTGTCGATACCGCAACAGCTCATGTTGAGGAAGTCCGCCACCGCGCCGTACTGCACACGGTCCCAGGCATTGCCGAGCGCCCCGCCGATCACCACGCCCGAGGCGATGGGCACGAGGCGCCCGCCCCGCCGCGCCGACCAGACCGTGAGCGCGATCGAGACCGCGACGGCGAGACCCACCAGCACCCAGCGCAGCCAGCCGTCATTGTCGCTGAACAGGCCGAAGTTGATGCCCGTGTTCCAGGCCATCACGAGGTTGAGGTAGGGCGGCAGCACCTCGATCGCGAGGCGGTGGCCGAGATCCATCACCTCGACCACCAGCCACTTCGTCGCCCGGTCGACCACGATGACGGCCAGCGCCACGGCCCCGACGAGCCGCAGCGCCGCCGCCCTGGCGCGGGCCGCCTTGGCCGCGGCGCTCAGGCCGGCACCCCGGCGACGCTCAGCACCGCGTCGCAGCGCTGGCACGTCATCGCATGGGCCTGCTGGCCGACCTCGGGCAGGAGGCGCCAGCAGCGGGCGCACTTGGCGCCCTCGGCCCGTGCGAAGGTCACGCCAAGACCGGCGAGCGCGCTCTCCTCGATCGTGAAGGCGCCCTCGGGCGGCGTCTCGGCGCGGATCGTGATGGCCGAGGTGATGCAGAGCTCGGCCATGTCGACGCCCTCGAGCGCCGCGGCGATCTCGCCCTGGCCGACATGCAGGACCGGCGCGGCCTCGAGCGAGGCGCCGATCGTCTTGTCGGTGCGCGCCCGCTCGAGCGCGCCGTTCACCACCCGCCGCGCCCGTCGGATCAGCGCCCAGCGCGCGGCCAGCGCGTCGTCGCGCCAGTCGGCCGGCGTCACGGGGAAGTCGACGAGATGGACCGAGAGCGGATTGCCCGCCGCGTCGGTCTCGCCGTGGCGCGAGAGCCAGGCCTCCTCCATCGTGAAGGGCAGGATCGGCGCCAGCCAGGTCGTCAGCCGCGCGAATATCGCGTCCATCACCGTCAGCGCCGCGCGACGGCGCAGGCTGTCGGGCGCGTCGCAGTAGAGCGCGTCCTTGCGGATGTCGAAGTAGAGCGCCGAGAGGTCCGAGGTGACAAAGCCGAAGAGCTTCGAGACGACCGACTGGTAGTCGAAGGCGCGGTAGCCGGCCTTGACCTCGCCGTCGAGCTCGACCAGCCGGTGCAGCACCCAGCGCTCGAGCTCGGGCATCTCCTCGCGCGCGACGGGCTGGTCGTCATAGGCCGGCAGCGCGCCGAGCAGATACCGGAACCCGTTGCGCAGCCGCCTGTAGCTGTCGGCGGTGCCCTTCAGGATCTCCCTGCCGATGCGCTGGTCGGCCGAGTAGTCGGCCTGCGCGGCCCAGAGGCGGAGGATGTCGGCGCCGTATTCCTTGATGATGTCCTGCGGCGCCACGGTGTTCCCGAGGCTCTTGGACATCTTGTTGCCCTTCTCGTCCAGCGTGAAGCCGTGGGTGACGACCGCCTTGTAGGGCGCCCGCCCGCGCGTGCCGCAGGCCTGGAGGAGCGATGAGTGGAACCAGCCCCGGTGCTGGTCGGTGCCCTCGAGATAGACGTCGGCCGGCCAGACGCCGTCGGCCCGGTCGCGCATGACGAAGGCATGGGTCGAGCCGGAATCGAACCAGACGTCGAGGATGTCGTCGACCTTCTCCCAGGTCTCGGCATCGGCCACGCCCTCGAGAAAGCGCGCGCGCGCGCCCTCGGCATACCACGCATCCGCCCCCTCGGCGCGGAACGCCTCGACGATGCGGTCGTTCACGGCCTCGTCGCGCAGAAGCTCGGTTGCCCCCTCGGCGGTCTTGCGGGCGAAGCAGGCGAGCGGCACGCCCCAGGCGCGCTGGCGCGACAGCACCCAGTCCGGTCGCGCCTCGACCATTGAGTAGAGACGGTTGCGCCCCGCCCGCGGGTACCAGTCGACGAGCGTATCGATCGAGGTGAGCGCCCGCTCGCGGATCGTGGCGCCATGCTCGCCCATGCCGTCGTCGAGCGCCCGGTCGATCTCGACCAGCCATTGCGGGCGGTTGAGCCGGATCACCGGCGCCTTCGACCGCCAGGAATGCGCGTCCGAGATCTTCTGGCGGCGCGAGGCGGCCAGCCTGCCCACCTCCTTCAGCTTCTCGACCACCGCCTTGTTGGCATCGCCCTCCTTGCCCTTGCGGTTCAGGATGAAGCGGCCGTGGAAGAGCGGCACATGCGCCTCGAACCCGCCCGCGGGCCCGATGTTGTGGGTGATGCGGTCGAGCATCCCGTTCTGGCGGAACAGGTCGTAGTCGTCCTCGCCGTGGGAGGGCGCGCAGTGCACGAAGCCCGAGCCGGTATCGTCGGTGACAAACCCGGCCGGCATCAGCGGCACGTCGTAGTCCCAGAACCCCTCGCCCCCCTCGATGCCCGCGAAGGGGTGGAGGCAGGTGAGACCGTCGAGGTCGGCGGCGGTCACATCGCGGAGGCGGGTGTAGTCGCCCTCGTCCAGCCGCGCGCGGGCCAGGATGTCGGGGGCGAGCGCATCGGCCATGACCAGCCGCTCGCCCTGCTGCACCCAGTTACCCTCGGCCGTCTCGCCCGTGATCTCATAGAGCCCGTAGGTGATGCCCTCGCCATAGGCGATCCCGCGGTTGGACGGGATGGTCCAGGGCGTGGTGGTCCAGATGACGACCGCCGCGCCGCTCAAGGGGCCTGCGGCGCCGGTGCCGGCGCCTCCGGCATCCCCGGTGACGGGAAACTTCACCCAGATCGTGTCGACCTCGCGGTCGTGGTACTCGACCTCGGCGTCGGCCAGGGCGGTCTGTTCCATGGGCGACCACATGACCGGCTTGGAGCCCTGGTAGAGCGTGCCGTTCATGACGAAGCGGTGGAACTCGGCCGCGATGGTGGCCTCGGCGTCAAAGGTCATCGTCAGGTAGGGGTTCTCGAAGTCGCCCGAGATGCCGAGGCGGCGGAACTCCTCGGTCTGCACGGCGACCCACTGCTCGGCGAAGGCGCGGCACTCGGCGCGGAGTTCGTTGACCGGCACCGCGTCCTTGGACTTGCCCTTGGCGCGGTACTTCTCCTCGATCTTCCACTCGATCGGCAGGCCGTGGCAGTCCCAGCCGGGCACGTAGCGCGCGTCATGGCCCATCATCTGGTGGCTGCGCGTCACGAAGTCCTTGAGCACCTTGTTCAGTGCATGGCCGATATGGAGGTGCCCGTTGGCATAGGGCGGCCCGTCATGCAGCGCGAAGGCCGGGCGGGCGTCGGGTGCCGCAGCCGCTTCGCGGCGGAGGCGGTGGTAGACGTCGATCTCGGCCCAGCGGGCCAGCCAGCCGGGCTCGCGCTTGGGCAGGCCCGCGCGCATGGGAAAGTCGGTCTGCGGCAGGAACAGGGTGTCGCGGTAGTCGGGCCCGGCATCGCGGTCGGCATCCGCGCCGGCATCCGCATGGGGCGTGTCCGTGGTGGTCTCGGCGCTCATCGCTCGCCTCTCGGTCTCGAACCTCGGTCGGGGTGCGCCGCGCGGTCCGGCCGGGCGGTCCCGGACCGTCCCCCGGCAGCGGCGCGGGCGTCTCGCATCGTCGGCGTGGCCGGTCCCTGCCGTCGCAACGCCCTCATCCCGGCACCGCTAGCCGCGGGCCGGGCCGGTAATTCGCCGCCCGGGGCAGCGCTGGCGGAGGTGCGTCGTTTGCATCGCGCGGGTGATAGCCCGGCGACCGGGCCACGTCCACCGCCGCGCCGGCGCGGCCCCGTCGCCCACGGCGGGTAACGAACGCGTCAGGGGGTGGTGGACGTAGTGGCGCGCGCCGCCACCTCAGACACGCAGGACCGCGACCGGAGAGCGCCATGATCGACCGCCGACGCCTTCTCGCCCTCGCTGCCGGCTCGACGCTGGTGGCGGCCGCCCCCGCCGCCGCCGCACCGGCCTCGCGGCTGATCGACGACCGCTGGACGCGGTTCGGATCGGGTGGCGACCCGGATCACGGCACCTGGGGCGGGCTGCTGCAGCGGCACCTGAGCCGCGGATCCAAGGGCGTGGCGCTGTTCGACTACGCCGCCGCCGGGGCCGCGCGCGGGACGCTGGGGGGCTATCTCGAGGCGATGCAGGCGGTGCGGCCGACGACGCTCTCGCGCCCCGCGGCCATGGCCTACTGGATCAACCTCTACAACGCGGTCACGATCGACCTGGTGCTGGAGGCCTGGCCGGTCGACAGCATCAAGGAGGTGCGCGGCGGGCTCTTCAACACCGGGCCCTGGGGCGACGAGGTGGTGCGGGTCGAGGGGCAGGACCTGTCGCTGGACGACATCGAGCACGGCATCCTGCGCCCGGTCTGGCGCGACGCGCGGATCCACTATGCCGTCAACTGTGCCTCGATCGGCTGCCCGGACCTGGCGACGCGGCCGTTCACCGCTGCGACGCTGGAGGGCATGATGGACGAGGGCATGCGCACCTATGTCGCCCACCCTCGCGGCGCGCGCGTGGAGGGCGGCGAGGTCACGGTCTCGACCATCTACGACTGGTTCTCGGAAGACTTCGGCACGAACGAGCGCGCAGTTCTCGCCCACATCGTGGCAGCGGCGCCGACGCAGAAAGCATCGGCGCTGCAATCAGCCGGTCAAATCGACGACTACGCCTACGACTGGTCAATCAATGCCGCGGCGTGAAGCGACGGCATCGTTTTCAGGCGGCCTGTTCGAACACGAACTGTGCACGAGGGAAGTAGTCCTTGAGAATTCGGTACACTTCCGCCGCATCGTCTGAAGAGGTGAAGCTGTAGGCGAGAATGCACTCGCCACCTTCACGAACAGACAGTTTCATACCGCGCTCCGCGCGGCGCTCCTTCAACGAACTCATGTCACGCTCACTCCACCAAAGTTAAATTATGGCTACCGCGTGGCGGCGATTCCTGCAACGACGTTGCCCAGCAGGACCAAATTGAGACGGAATCGCCTCCGCGGATTAACGCGCCGACACTCATTTGATGTCCTCCGCTCGATTCGTCCCGGTTCGAAGCGACTATCGGACGTTTCGGCGGCGGACCTGAGTGCCGCACGACACAGTCCGGCCATGGTTGGGCCGCGAGATCGTCAACGGGCATGCCCGCGGTTCCGCCCCTGGCCAGGGGCCGCCGCCATCGCCCGGCGAGCCGGCCCCTTGCCTCGCACCGCGGCTTCCATTAAGGGCTCGCGCTCTGCCCGGGCGGCGACGTCCGGGCCGATGAGCTATGGGGCGCGCCGGCGACAAGGGCTGCCGTGCGGGTCCTCGACCGTCACCAGACGCTGGAGATCGAAATGCCCAAGATGAAGACGAAATCGGGGGCCAAGAAGCGGTTCAAGCTGACCGCCTCGGGCCGCGTGAAGGTACAGCAGGCCGGCAAGCGCCACGGGATGATCAAGCGCACGACCAAGTTCATCCGCAACGCCCGCGGCACCACGGTTCTCTCGCCCCAGGACGAGAAGATCGTGAAGCAGTTCCTGCCCTACGGCTGAGGAGGACGAGACATGCCCCGCGTAAAGACAGGTCCCGTCCGCGCCCGCCGCCACCGCAAGGTGCTGGACAGCACCAAGGGCCATTACGGCGCGCGCTCGCGCTCGTTCCGGACGGCCAAGCAGTCGGCCGACAAGGCGCTGCAGTACCAGACCCGCGACCGCAAGGTGAAGAAGCGCACCTTCCGCGCGCTCTGGATCCAGCGGATCAACGCCGCCGTCCGCGCCGAGGACGCCGCGCTCAGCTATTCGCGATTCATCCACGGCCTCGACCAGGCCGGGATCGAGGTCGACCGCAAGGTGCTGGCCGACCTCGCCGTGCACGAGCCGGAAGCCTTCGGTGCCATCGTCGCGCAGGCCAAGGCCGCGCTCGCCACCCAGCCCGCGTGAGGAGGGAGAGATGAAGATCAAGAACTCGCTGCGCTCGCTGAAGCAGCGCCACCGCGACTGCCGCGTCGTCCGCCGCAAGGGCCGCGTCTACGTGATCAACAAGACCCAGAAGAAGTTCAAGGCCCGCCAGGGCTGACCGGCCGACATCGCCGGATGAACCATGGGGGCGCGCCGTCGGTCGGCGCGCCCTTTCGTTTGCGCAGGCCACCGCGTGGTGACCGACGGCACAGGAAGCGGGCGGCCCGACCACCATCTCACGGACAGGACGGGATCGGCCGTCCGGATGCGAGATGGAGGTCACCATGGGAATCGGGACCATCTACTTCCTGTTCGACGAAGGCGTCGCGTCGGCCGTCGACGCGGTCGACGACGCGACCGGCGGCCGTGACATGCCGGCCGACAGCTTCGACTTCGGCGACGACAGCGACGACGAGGTGGCGTTCGAGAATGGCGTGAGCGGCGCGTTGGCCGAGATAAACGTCCTGCTCGAGACCCCCGAAGAGAAGCCGTCGACCGCCCAGGCGAACGGGACCGAGATGGACTTCCTGTACGAGCGCGCCGCCAGCACGGCCCCGCAGTCGGGCGATGACGAGGCCGAGGACAGCATCGTCGTGGACTGGGGCGCCTTGATGTGATGCCGCCCGCGCGGCGCGCTGCGTGAGGCGCCGCCTCAGGCGCCGCCCTCGCGATCGAGCACGGCGACGGTCTCGTGGTAGAGCGCCTCCGCGCGCTCCGGCGCATCCGCGACGCAGAGAACGCCGAGCTTGCCGTATTGCGAGAGCGTGCCGATCAGGTGGAAGACCACCCCCTCGAGCGTGGCGGAGTGGAAGTGCAGGCCGTTCTCGACTGCGATGTCGATCAGGTCGGCCGGCGTCAGCCCTCGGTAGCGCACCGACTGCAGCGTGTCCGAGGCGTAGTAGTAGAGCGGCCGGCCCGAGGGGGCGCAGTAGAGCGCGGTCCCTGGGTCGTAGGCGCCGTCGGCGAGGTGTTCGAGCATCAGGAACGGGTGCGTCGTGCCGCCCTTTCGCAGGTTGATCTCGACGGCGTAGTGGCGCCAGGCGGGCCCGTCGCCCTGCCCCCGGACCGAGATGAAGTCGACGCCGAAGCGGCCGAGCACGCCCTCGCCCCGCAGCACCTCGGCCGCGCGCCAGCCCGCCTCCTGGATGTCGAGGCGGTAGCCGGCATCGGCCGGGAAGCGGCAGCCCTCGAACACCTGCCCGCCGATGCCGCCCGTCACCTGGTCATGGGTCGAGACGGTGGCGAGGCGGCCGAGCGGGTCGATGCGG
>JBCBPG010000071.1:0-10799 GCA_039820865.1 Pseudomonadota bacterium | reverse complement strand
CGACCATGCCCGGCAGCGCCGCCTGCATCGCGTGGAACTGGCTGCGGACGTTGAGGGTGAGGGCGAACTCGAATTCCTCGTCCGTCGCCTCGGCGATCGTGCCGGCGTGGACGAAGCCTGCACAGTTGACCAGCACGTCGGGCGCGGCCGCGACCACCGCCGCCTGCAGCGCCGCCCTGTCGGTGACGTCGAGGCCGGCGATCCGGGCGTCCAGCCCCGCCAGCAGGTCGGGCTTGAGGTCGGTGGCCGTCACCTCGGCGCCCTCGGCGGCCAGGGCCGTGGCGATTGCCCGCCCGATGCCCTGGCCCGCGGCGGTGACGAAGGCGCGTTTGCCGGTGAGGCGCATCGTTCAGCCCTTCAGGTTCTCGGCCAGCCAGTCGACCATCTGCGGTACCAGCCGCGCGCCCGCACCGCTGTCGCGGGCCTCGCGCAGCGTCGCATCCGCGGCGCCGGACATGCGCGAGCGGGCGCCGAGCCCCTCGGCCATCTCGCGGTAATAGCCCACGTCCTTGGCCGCGTTGGCGACCGAGAAGGCGAGATCGATCTTGCCGTCGATGGCGTAGTTCCGGATGAAGTCCATCATGCCCGAGCGGAGCGGCCCCGCCGCCATCACGCCGTAGACCTTGTCGCGCTCGATCCCCGCGGCATCGGCCATGGCAAAGGCCTCGGACATCGCGCAGGCCGTGGTCATGGCGAAGAAGTTGTTGATGAGCTTGATCGTGTGCCCCGCGCCCGAGGGGCCGAGGTGGAAGACGTTCTCGCCCAGCACCTCGAGCACCGGCTTCACCCGCTCGAAGCCCGCCACGTCGCCGGCGCACATGATGTTGAGCTTGCCGTCGACCGCATGGGCCGGGGTACGCCCCAGGGGCCCGTCGAGATAGACCGCGCCCTTGGCGGCCATGTCCGCGGCGATCTTCTGGGTCGAGCCCGGCAGCGAGGTGCCGAAATCGATCACCACCTGGCCCTCGCGCACGCCGGCCAGCACGCCGTCATCGCCGTAGACCCGGCCCTCGACATGCGCCGAGGTGCCCATGCAGAACATCACGATGTCCGACGTCTCGGCGATCTCGCGCCCCGAGGCGGCCTCGGTGCCCCCCCGCGCCAGCGCCGCGTCGATGCCGGTGCGGTCGCGGTTGGCGAGGCAGGCGACGGCATAGCCGTTCTTCTGCAGGCACTCGACCATGGCCGCACCCATGAGGCCGAGACCGATGAACCCGATTTTCTGGTCGCTCATGACAATGCTCCTGTGACTGGGCGGGCTCACCGGCCGCCGCATGGGCCGCTGCAGGGGCCCCTACATGACGGCGCCGATCTGCCAGGGGACGAACTCGTCGTCGCCGAGGCCCTGTGCCTCGGACTTGGACGCCGCGCCCGAGGCCATGGCCAGCCACATGGCGTAGATCTCGCGGCCGACCTCCTCGACCGACGCGGCGCCGGTCAGGATGCGGCCGGCATCGATGTCCATGTCCTCGGTCATCCAGGCATACATCTCGGAATTGGTCGCGATCTTCATCGAGGGCGAGGGCTTGGCGCCGAAGGCCGAACCGCGCCCGGTGGTGAAGGCGACCAGCGTGCAGCCCGACGCGATCTGCCCGGTGACCGAGGCGGGGTCGTAGCCGGGGCTGTCCATGAAGACGAAGCCCTTGGCGCGCACCTGCTCGCCATAGCGGTAGACGTCGACCATCGGGGTGGTGCCGCCCTTGGCCTGGGCGCCGAGGCTCTTCTCCAGGATCGTGGTCAGGCCGCCCTGCTTGTTGCCGGGCGAGGGGTTGTTGTCCATCGAGCCGCCGGCGCGGGCGGTGTAGTCCTCCCACCAGCGGATGCGCTCGAGCAGCTTCTCGCCCACCTCGCGGGTGGCGGCGCGGGCGGTCAGCAGGTGCTCGGCGCCGTAGACCTCGGGCGTCTCGGCCAGCACGCCCGTGCCGCCCTGTGCGACCAGCAGGTCGCAGGCGAACCCAAGCGCCGGGTTCGCCGTGATGCCCGACCAGGCGTCCGAGCCGCCGCATTGCAGCGCCACGGTGAGCTCGGCGGCGGGGCAGGGCTCGCGCCGTGCCTGGTTCACCAGCGGCAGCATCGCCTCGATCTTGGCGATGCCAAGCTCGACCGTGCGCCGCAGCCCGCCCACGTCCTGGATGTTCATCGTCTGGAAGAGAGGGCCGGGCGTCAGGCCATGCGCCTCGATCAGCCAGTCGATCTGCATCATCTCGCAGCCGAGGCCCGCCAGGAGCGCGCCGCCCACGTTCGGGTTGCGGGCATAGCCCCAGAGCACGCGCTGCAGCGCCTCGAACCCCGTGCCGTCGCCGCCGATGCCGCAGCCGGTGCCGTGCACGAAGGCGACCACGCCGTCGACATGGGGGTAGGGGGCCAGCCGCTCGGGCGTGAAGTGGCGCGCGATCGCCCGCGCCGCGGTGGCCGAGCAGTTCACCGAGGTGAGCACCGCGATGTAGTTCCGCGTGCCCACGCCCCGCGCGCCCTCGCGGCGGTAGCCCATGAAGCTGTCGCGGCTGGTCGCTGGCGCGGCCGGGCGCAGGTTGGTCGAGAAGGCATAGGCCGTGTCGACCGCTCGGAAGGCGAGGTTGTGGGTGTGGACATGGGCGCCCCGGGCGATGTCCTCGGCCGCATAGCCGATCACCTGGGCGTATTTCAGCACCGGCTGGCCCGCGGGGATCGGCGCGGTGGCCATCTTGTGCCCGCGGGGGATGAGCTGGCTCGCGCCCTCGTCGCCCACCGCCAGCGGTGTGACGGCGGTGACGACGTTGTCGGCCTCGGCGAGACGGACGGTCTTCATCTTGGCCCCTTCAATCATGGCCTCCTCAGGCGCAGGCCGGGCTGTCGGCCCGCCAGCGATGGATGGGGATCGGCGGTGCCCCGGCCAGCCGCGCCCGCGCGTCCTCCCACATCGCGGCCCAGGTGCGCCAGTCCCCGAGGGCCGTCTCGGGGCGCGCCCGGGAGCGGGCGACGAAGGCGGGAAAATGTTCGCGCCCGGTGGGTTCGCCGGTGACGTTGTAGCGAAGATCGAAGGACCAGCGGAAGCCGTCCGACCTGTTGGGCAGCGAGGCGTGCGGTGTCAGCGGATGGAGGATGACGGCGCCGCCTGCGCGCACCGGCAGCGCCCGGGCGCGCGCCATGTCCAGGTGTCCGGGTGCGATGGCCGTCTGGCGCTGGGGGCAGTGGGGGTACATGCCCGACAGGCCGGGGACGGCGGTGAGGCAGCCGTTCGCCTTGGTCGCATCGGTGATCGCCAGCCAGACGGTGACCATGCGGGTCCGGTCGGCCTCCGCATGCGCTACGGCACGATCCTGGTGCCAGTCGGTGCCGCCGACATGGGCGCGCGCCTCGTCGGCATGGAGGCTGCCTGCCGGTGGCTTGATGCGCACGTGCTGGATCGGGTTGGACGTGATATCGGGCCCGATCAGCCGCTCGACCAGGTCGAGTACGCGCGGACAGGTGACCATGTCGAACACCGCCGGGCCGAAGTGGAAGGGCGTGTCGGCCGCGATCGCGCCGCCCGGCAGCGAGATGTCCATCGGCTGGAACCAGTCGCAGCCGGCGCTGTAGGCGGTGAGGAGGCGCTCCCAGAACCCCTCGGCCGGTCCCACGCGCCCCTCGGCCAGCCAGCCCGCATAGAGCCGGTCGAGCAGGTCCGCGTACTCCGCCCGGATACGCGCGATGAGGTCGGCCGGCAGCACGTCCTCGACCACCAGCACGCCCTCGCGCTCGAACGTCGCGACCTCGGCGTCGGTCAGCATCGCACGCGCTCCAGCCTGTCCCAGTCGAAGGCGACGCCGTGGCCGGGGCGGTCTGGCGCCATGGCATGGCCGTCCTCGATCGCCAGCGGTGCCTCGACATAGGCGTCGAGCCCGAAGCCATGGGCTTCGAGGAAGCTGCGGTTGGGGCAGGCCGCCAGCAGCTGCACGGTGATGTCATGGGCGCCGTGGCTGGTGACGGGCAGGTGGAAGGCCTCGGCCAGCCGCGCGATCTTGATGAAGGGTGTCACGCCGCCGCAGTTGGTCACGTCCGGCTCGGGATAGCTGACGCCGGCCTCGATCAGCAGCTTGAACTCCCAGAGCGTGCGCAGGTTCTCGCCCGCCGCCACGGGTACGCCGCCCTCGCGCAGGACACGCGCGTGGCCCGGCGGGTCGTCCGGCACGATGGGCTCCTCGAACCAGACGAGGTCGAAGGGCGCGAAGGCGCGCGCGGCCCGGATCGCGCCGTCGACCGAGTATTTCATGTTGGCATCGACCATCAGGGCCATGTCCGGGCCGAAGGTCTCGCGCATCGCCGCGATCTTCTCGACGTCCTCGCGCAGGACCGGTCGGCCGACCTTCATCTTGATCGCCCGGTGGCCGTTCGCGCGGTTGGCATGTGTCTGGTCGATCAGCTCGGCCGCCGAGAGGTCGAGGTCGATGCCGCCGGCGTAACACGGCACCTTCGGGTCGAAGCCGCCCAGCAGGCGCCAGAGCGGCAGGCCCGCGCGTCTCGCCTTGAGATCCCAGAGCGCCGTGTCGAGCGCCGAGAGGGCAAGCACCGTCGGCCCGCCCCGCCCGCCGTAGTGGAAGGCCCACCAGAGATCGAGCCAGATCGCCTCGGTCAGGTCGGCGTCGCGGCCGATGACGCGCGGCGTCATCTCGCGGCCCAGGATGTCGGCGATGGCCCCGCCGTTCACGCCGCAGGTGAAGGTGTAGCCCACGCCCTCGGCCCCGTCGGCATCGGTCACGCGGGCGGTCACCACCTCGAAGCCGGCCATGCGGCCGTGCATGCTGTCCTCGAGCACCCGGTCGAGCGGGATCAGGTAGTGATCCGTCCTGACCCGTTCGATCAGCGCCATCGGCCCCTCACAGGAACACGGTGACGATGGGCGGCCAGATCAGCAGCACCGCGAGCGCCAGGATCTGGATCGCGATGAAGGGCAGGAAACCGCTGAAGATCTGCGTCAGCGTGATATGCGCCGGCGCCACCGACTTGAGGTAGAAGGCCGCGGGTCCGAAGGGTGGCGACAGGAAGCTCACCTGCATGTTCATGCAGAAGACCACGCCGAACCAGATCGCCAGATGCCGGGGATCGAGCTGGCCGAACACGCCGATCTCCTCGATCGGCAGCTTGAGCACGATGGGCAGGAAGACCGGCATGATCAGCAGCACGATGCCGACCCAGTCCATGAACATGCCCATGATCAGGAAGATCACCATCATCACCAGGATCACCACCATGGTCGGCATCTCGGAGCCGACGATCAGGTTGGCGACGTAGCTGGGTCCGCCCGCCAGCGTGTAGGCCGCCGCCAGCGCCGCAGCGCCGATGGTCACCCAGATGATCGTGCCGGTGGATTTCAGCGTGCGGATCACGCTGTCCCAGACGATGTCGAAGGTCATCTCGCGGCGCAGCAGCCCGATGGCGAAGACGGCGATGACGCCCATGCCCGCGGCCTCGGTGATGCCGGTGATGCCGCCATAGATCGAACCGAGGACGACGCCGATCACGACGATGGGCGCGACCAGCCCCTTGCCCATCTGCCAGCCCGCCAGCGTCCGCTCACGCCCGACGAGGCCGAAGATCACGGCGAGCGCGATGGCCGCGAGGCCGATCAGCCAGACCGCGTCCCCGGGCTGGCCGAGCGCGATGGAGTCCTGGCCCTCGGCCAGCACGTTGGCGCCGGTGATCGTCAGGAAGGCGAGGCGCGCCAGCAGGATCGCCGACGTGCCGACCGCGAGACAGGCGAGAAAGCCGACGAACATCAGCCCCTTCTCGCGCCCCGAGGGGTCGTCGGGATCGGGCTCGGGCAGCGGCGCCTCGTGCGGGCGGAGCTGGGTGCGCACCACGATGTAGACGATGAAGAACGAGGCCAGCATGAAGCCGGGCAGGAAGGACGCGGTGAAGAGCGCCTTGATCGAGGTCTCGGTCACCAGCCCGTAGAAGATCAGCACGATCGAGGGCGGGATCATCGTCCCCAGCGAGCCGGAGGCGCAGATCGTCCCGATCGCCAGGTTCTGGTTGTAGCCGAGGCGCAGCATCTGCGGCAGCGCGATCAGGCCGAGCAGCACGACCTCGCCGCCGATGATCCCCGACATCGCGGCCATGATCACCGCCATGATCGAGGTGACGATCGCGATCCCGCCGCGGGCGCGCGACAGCCAGACGTTGAGCGACGAGTACATGTCCCGCGCGATGCCCGACCGTTCGAGCAGCGCGGCCATGAAGATGAACAACGGTACTGATATGAGTACGTAATTCGTCATCTGGCGATAGACCGCCTGGCCGAGCACGGCGAGCGGTCCGCGCCCGAAGTTCGAGAACAGCAGCTCCGGGCCGAACTTCAGCACCAGGCAGACGACGGCGAGGAAGGCCGAGGCAAAGCCCAGCGGCATGCCGATCGCCAGCAGGAAGAACATCAGCAGCAGCAGGATCAGCGACAGGGTACCGATATCAACCATCGGACTTGCCTCCCTGGACGCTGCGCCGGATCGCCTCGATCTCCTCCTCGTCGATCTCGTCGGCGGGCGAGTGGTGCTCGGGCGCCTTGTGCCAGTCGGCGATCAGGTTCGAGACCGCCTGGATCGCCACCAGCGCGATGATCACCAGGATCGCGGGCTTGAGCGTCGCCGGCAGCGGCGGGTCCCAGGCCGTGCCGAAGGTCTCGAAGCGCAGCATCTTGGACCAGGCCTCGTTGAAGCCGCCCCAGATGATCGCGAAGGAGAACAGGCAGATCAGCACCGTCGAGAAGACGTCCGCGCTCTTCTGCGCCCAGCGGGGCATGATGTCGTAGATGATGTAGATCCGGATGTGGCTGCGCTGCTGCATCGCGTAGAGGCCGGCGAACAGGAACACGAAGCTCGCGATCCAGAGCGAGAGCTCGTTGGCCCAGAGCGTTGGCGCCTCGAAGAAATACCGCGCCACCACCTCGTAGAACATCACCAGCACGGTGAAGATCACGCCCATCATCGCCAGCCGCGAGGTGACCAGCGAGAGGATGTCGAAGAACCCGTGGGGCTCGGCCTCGATCGCGCCGACCGTGTCGGACAGGTAGAGCGAGCCGAACAGGAGCGCGCCGCAGAGCGCCACGTACATCGCCGCCACCGCCGTCGTGTTCGCGGGATCGGGGCGCAGCATCTGCATCATGTCGACCGGCATCTCGGTGGTGAACTGGCCGAGGATCAGCCAGGCCCACAGGACCACGGTAAGGGCGGTGAAGCCGATGGCGGCCAGGCGCACCGGCTGGCGGAGCCGGCCGAGCCAGGCGCTCTCGCTCTGCATGGGGACCCCCGGGGAAAAGGGACAGGGAGCCGGCGGACCCCCAGACTGGGGGGCCCGCCGACCGTCAGTGCCGGAGGGGCGGCTTACTCGGCGACGAGGCCGAGCTGGCCCAGGTACTCCATGTGGCTGGCGACCAGCGCCTCGGCCTCGGGCGTCGTCGCGAACTCGACCCACGAGGCCTGCGCCGCCTTGCGGAACGAGGCGAGGTCATCCGACGACCAGGCATGCAGCGTGACGCCCTCGGCCTTGAGGCTGGCCGCGGCCTCGGCATTGGCCTTCTCGAAGGTCAGCGCGGTCTGCAGCGCCAGCTTCTGCATCGCGGTGTCCATGATGCGGCGGTGATGTTCGGGCAGGCCGTCCCAGACGTCCTTGTTGCAGGCGAGGTGGTCCGACGGCATCGAGTGGAAGCCCGGATAGGTCGCGTGCTTGACGATGTCGTAGAGGCCGAGGCCCACGTTGTTGGCGATGCCCGAGGCGTCGGCGCCGTCGATGATCCCGGTCTCGAGCGCGGTGAAGATCTCGGTGAAGTCCATCACGATCGGCGAGGCGCCGAGCTTCTCGAAGATCTTGGTCTCCATGCCCGGGGGCGAGCGGAACTTCCAGCCCTCCAGGTCGGCCGGGCCCGAGATCGGGGCCGAGGACGACAGGCTCTCCTGGCCGTAGATCCACCAGCCGATCAGCTGCATGCCATACTCGTTGTAGAGCGCCTGCGCCGCGTCGTAGCCGTCGCCGTGATAGAGCCACGAGAGCTGCTGGTAGGGCGTGTCGTAGCCGCCCATGATGTCGCCCACGAACTGGAACGCGGGGTTCTTGCCGGTCTGGTAGGCGCCGCCGGTCATGTCGCAGTCGAGGATGCCGTTGGCGGCCGCGTCGAAGGTCTCGACCGAGGCCACGACCGAGGACGAGAAGAACATCTCGATGTCGATCTCGCCGTTCGACATGACCTCGACATCGTCCACGAACTGCTGGGCCAGCTTGCCCGACACCGTCTCTGGGGCATAGTGGGTCTGGATGCGCAGCGTCGTCTGGGCGGCCGCCGGCAGCGCGACCAGGGCGGCCAGCGCCGCCGTCGTCATCAGGGTCGAGATCTTCATGATGGTGGTGTCCTCCCAAGGATGGGCCTTGCGCCCTATTGACCGTCCGGCATGCAGAGGCCGGCTTCCGATGACCGGATTTCAAGTCCGTATCGCGAACGGTATACCATCAACCCGGGCGCTGAAATCCCTAGACATCGACAATCGGGTCTTTTTGGTATACCATTTACGTCTGCCCTGTACGTGTCCGCCCGAGCGTGCCCGTCGCCGGGCCCGTCTGAACGGAGCGCGCCGTGGCCCGAGCAGTCCTGGCCGAGGACATCGCAGACCAGTTGCGCCGCGACATCCTGAGCGGCCGGCTCGAGCCCGGCCAGCCAATCAAGGAGCGTGACCGCGCCGTCGAGATGGAGGTGAGCCGCACGCCGATGCGCGAGGCGGTGCGCATCCTCGCCAAGGAGGGGCTGGTGACGTTGCGCCCCGCGCGCAGCCCGATCGTCGCGAACCCCTCCTTCGCCGAGATCGCCGACTGGATCGCGGTGCTGCGCGCGCTCGAGACGCTCTCGGGCGCGCTGGCCTGCCGCAATGCCGGCGACGGCGAGATCGCGGCGATCCGCGCGATGCACGAGCGCATCGGCGGGCTCTACGGCCGGATCGACACGCTCGAGCTCTTCGAGATCGACATGGGGCTGCACGTCGCCATCGCCCGCGCCTCGCACAACGCCGCGCTGGCCGAGACGCATGGCGCCTATCTCGCGCGGCTCTGGCGGGCGCGCTACCTGTCCGCCCGCCAGCGCAAGAGCCGCGAGCGCGTCCTCGGCCAGCACGGCCGCATCGTCGAGGCGCTCGAGGCACGCGACGAGGCGGCGACGCGCGCGGCGATCGATGCCCATCTCGACGCGCTGGCCGAGAACGTGCGCGCGTTCTACGAGGGCGGGGGCGAGGCGGCGCAGGCGGCCCCCCCGCTGCGCGCCGTCCCGCCCCGCCGCTCGGCCTGAGCCCCTGACCATCGCCCCCTCACGACGGAGACATCCATGAAGCTCCTACGCTACGGCCCGCCGGGCCGGGAGAAGCCCGGCGCCCTCGATGCCGAGGGCCGCGTGCGCGACCTCTCGGGCGTGACAGGCGACCTCGCCGGACCCGACGTCTCGATCGACCGCCTCGCGGCGCTCAAGGCGCTGGATCTGGCCACCCTCCCGGTGGTCGGGAGCCCGGGCCGGATCGGCGCCTGCGTGGCCTCGGTGCCGAACTTCTACTGCATCGGGCTGAACTATGCCCGCCACGCCGCCGAGACCGGCGCCACGCCGCCGCCCGAGCCGATCCTGTTCTCCAAGGCCGCCTCCGCGCTGTCGGGCCCCGACGACCCGATCGTGATCCCGCGCGGCGCCGCAAAGGTCGACTGGGAGGTCGAGCTCGGCGTGGTGATCGGGCGCGAGGCGCTCTACGTGCCGCTGGACGAGGCGCTGGACCATGTCGCGGGCTACTGCACGATCAACGACGTGTCCGAGCGGGCCTTCCAGATCGAGACCCCCGGCCAGTGGATCAAGGGCAAGTCGGCGCCGAGCTTCGGTCCCTGCGGCCCCTGGCTGGTCACGGCCGACGACGTGCCGGACCCGCAGGCGCTCCGCGTCCGCCTGGCGGTCAATGGCGAGGTTCTGCAGGACGAGACGACCGGCGACATGATCTTCAGCGTGGCCGAGATCGTCTCGCACATGTCCCACTACATGAAGCTGGTGCCCGGCGACATCATCGCCACCGGCACCCCCTCCGGCGTCGGCCTCGGTCTCACACCGCAGCGCTACCTCAAGCCGGGCGACGTGGTCGATGTCGAGGTCGAGGGCCTCGGCCGCCAGCGCCAGGAGGTCGTCGCCGCAAGCTGACGCCCGGCCCCGGAGGCCGGCGCCCCCCTCACCGCGCGACCGGCCCGCGCCCCGCCCACCCACCCGCGCGGGCCGGTCGCGCTCGCGTCAGCACTGGCGCGGCGGGAGCCCGCCTGCATCGGGGCAGCGGGTGGGCGATGCTCGCTCGCGCGTCAGCGCGGGCGAGCGGGGGCACCCGCTGCCCTGTCGCCAGCCGTCGTGTCGGGCGTCACTTGATCGGCGGGATCGGCAGGCGGGGCTCGCCGGGCTCCATGACCAGGGTGTGGGCGAGGCTGTACCAGGGGCCGATCCCGCCCGCCTCGGGGTGCGGGCCCTCATGGCGCTCCAGCCGGCCGATCAGCGCCTCGGTCACGCCGAAGGCGACGTCCGAGTGCAGGTACTCGGTCTCGTCCACGTAGATCTGGGTGATCAGCGTCCTGAAGCCCGCCTTCACCGCCAGCGCGTGGACATGGGCGGGGCGGTAGGGATGGCGCCCTTGGGCCGCCAGCAGCCGCCCCACGGTGGTGTCGGTCGGCACCGGATAGGCCACGGGCCGGACCGAGGTGAAGTGCAGGCTGCCATTGGCTTGCGTCGTGAACGTGCCGCGCAGGTTGAAGTCGGCCTGTCTCGGATCCTGGTTCTCGTAGAGGCCGACCGG
>JBCBPG010000070.1:0-10813 GCA_039820865.1 Pseudomonadota bacterium | reverse complement strand
GGTGATGTTCGAGATCCTGCTCACCCTCTGCCTCGCCGGCGATCCGGTCGACTGCCGGGTCGAGCGGCTGCCGGGCGGCGAGACACGTGACGCCTGTCTCGGGACGGCGCAGGCCGTGGCGCGCACGGCACGTGCCGCCGGCCGGGTGCCGCAGGCCTGGCCCTGCATCGCCGCCGGCACCGATCCCGCCATCGCGCTGACCGAGATCGCGCCCGGTGTCCTGGTGCACAAGGCGCAGCACGGGCTGGCAGGGCCTGCCAACCTGGGCGACACGGCCAACATCGCGGCCGTCATCGGCGCCGAGGCGGTGGCGGTGATCGATGCGGGCGGTGCGGCCGCCGTCGCAGAGGCCTTCCTCGACGCGCTGGCGCGCCATACCGACCTGCCGCTCCGCCACGCGATCCTGACCCATGGGCATCCTGATCACGTGCTCGGCGCCTCGGTCTTCCGCGACGCGGGCGCAGAGGTCATCGCCCATGCCGGCCTGCCCCGCGCGCTCGCCGCCCGCCAGGCGCTCTATCTCGAGCGCGGGGCCGCGGCGCTGGGCGCGGCCTTCGAGGGCACCGGCCCCGTGCGCGTCGACCGCGTCGTGGCGGCGCGCGAGACGGTGGACCTGGGCGGGCGGGTGCTGGTGCTCGAGGCGCGCAAGACGGCGCATACCGACAACGATCTCACCGTGCTCGACCAGTCCAGCGGCACGCTCTTCCTGGGGGATCTCCTCTTCGTCGACCATCTCCCGGTGATCGACGGCTCGCTCCTCGGCTGGCTCGAGGTGATGGAGGCGCTGGGCGCCGTCGATGCGCGGCGCGCGGTGCCGGGCCACGGTCCGGTGGCGGTGGACTGGCCCGACGCGCTGGCCCCGCAGCGGCGCTACCTCGACACGCTGGCCGCCGAGACGCGCGCCGCGATCGCGGCGGGCGACCGGCTGGGCGCGGCCAGCGAGACCCTTGGTCGCAGCGCGGCCGAAGGATGGCTCCTGTCTGAACAGTTCAGGCGTCGGAACGCGCTGACGGCGTTCCAAGAATTGGAATGGGAGTGACGTGGCGCCTTTTCTTGGTGCGGCGCAGCATTCGTGCGTGAATGACCAAGATGAGCGAAATTTCCGAACTCTGCGCTTGCAGCCTCTGCCGCGCTCCGCAAGAATGAAACCGCTGGCTGCAGAGAGGAATCCTCAGCTGGCTGGCAGCAGAAGCTGTCGAACAAACCCCTGCGTTCCCGTGGGCCGTGAAGGCCGGGCGACGTGAGAGAGCCAAAGCTCCTGGGACGACAAACCACTACTGTGGAGGATACATGACGCGCATCGCTATGGGCCTGCTGGCAACGACGTTCCTCGTCGGCGCCGCGCAGGCGAACGAAACGGTGACCCAGGTCACGAAGAACCCCAACTCCTGGGGCATCCAGACTGGTGACTACGCCAACACGCGCTACTCGGCGCTGAGCGAGATCACCAACGAGAACGTCGGCGACCTGCAGGTGGCGTGGACCTTCTCGACGGGCGTTCTTCGCGGTCACGAGGGTGGTCCCCTCGTCGTCGGCGACATCATGTATGTGCACTCGCCGTTCCCCAACAAGGTCTACGCGCTGGACCTGTCGGATGACGGCCGGATCATCTGGAAGTACGAGCCCAAGCAGGACCCGGATGTGATCCCGGTCATGTGCTGCGACACGGTCAACCGTGGCCCGGCCTATGCCGACGGCAAGATCTTCCTGCACCAGGCCGACACCAAGGTCGTCGCGCTCAACGCCAAGACGGGCGAGGAGATCTGGTCGGTCGTCAACGGCGACCCGACCAAGGGCGAGACCAACACCGCCACCGTGCTGCCGGTGAAGGACAAGGTCATCGTCGGCATCTCGGGCGGCGAGTTCGGCGTCCGCGGCCACGTCACGGCCTATGACATGAACACCGGCGAGCAGGTCTGGCGCGCCTATTCGACCGGCCCGGACGACGAGATGCTGGTCGACCCCGAGACCACGACCCATCTCGGCAAGCCGGTCGGCGCGAACTCGTCGCTGGAGAGCTGGGAAGGCGACCAGTGGAAGATCGGCGGCGGCACCACCTGGGGCTGGTTCAGCTATGACGCCGAGGCCGACCTCTTCTACTACGGCACCGGCAACCCCTCGACCTGGAACCCCGTGCAGCGCCCGGGCGACAACAAGTGGTCGATGACGATCATGGCCCGCGACCCGGACACGGGCATGGCGGCGTGGTTCTACCAGAAGACCCCGCACGACGAGTGGGACTATGACGGCGTCAACGAGAACATCCTGGCCGACCAGGAGATCGATGGCGAGATGCGCCCGCTGCTGGTCAACTTCGACCGCAACGGCTTCGGCTACACGCTGGACCGCGTGACGGGCGAGCTGCTCGTGGCCGAGAAGTTCGACCCGGTCGTGAACTGGGCGACGCATGTCGACATGGACCCCGAGTCCGAGACCTATGGTCGCCCGATGGTCGTGGACCGGTACTCGACCCGCCACAACGGCGAGGACGTGAACACCACCGAGATCTGCCCCGCAGCGCTCGGCACCAAGGACCAGCAGCCGGCCGCCTTCTCGCCGGACACGGGCCTGTTCTACGTCCCGACCAACCACGTCTGCATGGACTACGAGCCGTTCCGCGTGAGCTACACCGCCGGCCAGCCCTATGTGGGCGCCACGCTGTCGATGTACCCCGCGCCGAACAGCCATGGCGGCATGGGCAACTTCATCGCCTGGGACGCCACCGAGGGTGAGATCGTCTGGTCGCTGCCCGAGGAGTTCTCGGTGTGGTCGGGCGCGCTGGCCACCGCCGGCAACGTCGTGTTCTACGGCACGCTCGAGGGCTTCCTGAAGGCGGTCGATGCGACGACGGGCGAGGAACTGTACAAGTTCAAGACCCCGTCGGGCATCATCGGCAACGTGATGACCTACAAGCACGCCGGCAAGCAGTATGTCGCCGTGTACTCGGGCATCGGCGGCTGGGCCGGCATCGGCCTGGCGGCGGGCCTCGTCAACCCGAACGACGGCCTCGGCGCCGTGGGCGGTTACGCGAGCCTGTCGAACTACACCGCGCTCGGCGGCCAGGTGACGGTCTTCGCGCTGCCTGACTGAAACTGATGCAGGACAGGGCTCCGGCCCTGTCCCGTCCCAGGCGCCGCGCGGCCTCCGGCCCGCGCGGCGCCGTTCCTCAAAGGACGACCGCGACCCTGGTGCTGCCGGGAGATCGCATGGGGCGTCCCGCCGGCCGGGTTTTCGGCCGCACTGCGGGGCGAGCAAGGGCAGCCGACCGGGCCGCCCCAGTCACCGGCCGGCCCCGGCGCGTCGGGGAACCGGTCGTTCTGTGAAGAACGCGCAGGGAACCGACATGACCATCAGGACCATCCTGTCCACCGCCCTTCCAGCCGCGGCGCTCGCGCTCGCGCTCGGCCTGCCGCTCGGCCTGCCGCTGGGCCTGCCCGCCGCCGCGCAGCAGACCGACCATACCGTCGCCAGCACCGACGAGGCGGGTCTCAGGCTGGATGCCGAGGGCAAGCCGACCTTCGAGGTGCAGGAGGACGGCACCGTCGACTGGTTCACCTTCTCCGGCTTCCGCCGCTATCATGCCGAGTGCCATGTCTGCCACGGCCCTGACGGCGAGGGGTCGAGCTACGCGCCCGCACTCAAGGACTCGGCCATCAACCTCGACTATTACGAGTTCGCCGGGATCGTCGCCGGCGGCGTGCAGAACGTCGGCGCCTCCGAGACGAACGTTATGCCGGGCTTCGCCACCAACCCCAACGTCATGTGCTACCTTGAAGACATCTTCGTCTATCTCCGCGCCCGCGGTGCCGAAGAAGTCGCGCGCGGCCGTCCGGCCAAGAAGGAGCGCAAGTCCGAGGCCTATGCGGCGAGAGAAGATGACTGTATGGGCTGAATGCCTCGGCCGCGCGCCGGCCCTGGCGCGCGCCGTCTTCCTCGCCGCCGGGCTCGGCTCGGCCCTCCTTGCGATCACGCCGGCGCGGACGCTGGCAGCGGACACGTCCAACCTCGTGTCCTCCACGGCCTTCCGCGTCTGCGCCGATCCGGCCAACATGCCGTTCTCGAACGAGGCCGGTGAGGGGTTCGAGAACCGCCTCGCCGAGCTCTTCGCCGAGAAGCTGGGGCGCGAACTGCAGTACACCTGGTTCCCGCAGGCCACCGGTTTCGTCCGCAACACGCTGCGGGTGGCCAAGTGCGACGTGATCATGGGCTATGCCCAGGGCCATGAGCTGGTGCTCAACACCAACCACTACTACGTCTCGTCCTACGTGCTGATGACCCCCGCCGACGGGCCGCTGGCCGGGGTCGACCGCCTCTCCGACCCGGCGCTCAAGGGCAAGCGGCTCGGCATCGTCGCCGGCAGTCCCGCCACCAGCCATGCCGCGCGCCACAACCTGGTGGGCCTCGCGAAACCCTACCCGCTGATGGTCGACCGCCGACACGAAGATCCGACCGCGCTGATGATCGACGACCTCGCCTCGGGCGAGATCGATGCCGCCCTCGCCTGGGGACCCATCGCCGGCTGGTACGCGCGCGAGGCGGCGGTGCCGATCAAGGTCACGCCGCTCCTGCGCGAGGAAGGCTCGCCGAGGCTCTTCTTCCGCATCACGCTGGGCGTCCGACAGGGCGAGCTCACCTGGAAGCGGGAGCTCAACAAGATCATCCGCCGCAACCAGGACGAGATCGACGCCATCCTCGCCGAATACGGCGTGCCGCTGGTCGACGAGTTCGGCCGTGCGGGGGACGAGATCCAGTGAGCTGGCCCGTCCACCGCCTGGCCCTCGCCATGGCGGTGGCCGGGATGATCGCCGCTGCCCAGGCGCCGGGCCAGACGACGGGCCAGGCACCGGCCCAGACGGTGGGCGAGACGGCGGGCCAGACGGTGCCCGAGCCCGACGACTACCGCATGGAGGACTACCGCGCGCCCGTGCCGGACAGCGTGGCGTGGGGACGGGTCCTCGACGATTTCGACGCGCTGGAACAGCACGAGATCGGCACCGTCTTCATCGACGTCATGCCGCGCATCGAGCGCCCGCCGGGCCTGCCGGAGGACACGCTCTGGATCGATCGCGAGCGGCTCAGCATCCCCGGCGCGCTCTACGCCCCCAATGTCGGCTATGGCCGACTGAACGCCGAGACCGACCGCTACTTCCGGCACGTGATGGCGCTGGCGACGGGCGGCGACCTAGGGGTCCCGGTCGTGATCTTCTGCCAGGCCGAGTGCTGGATGTCCTGGAACGCCGCGCGCCGGGCGATGATCGACTACGGCTATGTCGAGGTGCAGTGGTATCCCGACGGCGCCGACGGCTGGGTCGCCAGCGGCGGCACGCTGGAGGTCGTCGAGCCCGTGCCGCGCCCCGAGTGAGACCCGCCTAGAGCATTTTCCAGCCAGACTGAATCAGTCTGGCGACAAGAAAATGCGGCAAACAAAACAACCTGGAGCGCGAGACCTGACGCAGTCAGGTCGGCAAGCGCTCTAGAGCGAGCCCATCAGCGCCGCGGTCCTGGCCCGCCCGGTCTCGATGCGGCAGGACGTCTCGGCGATCCCGCTGCCCGAACCACCGCCCGACAGCGCGGCCACGTAGCCGCACTCTGCGTCGCGATACGCCGCCCACGCCGCCTGCGCCGCCTCCAGCGCCGGGACCGCCACCGTCCGCCCGGTCGCGGTATCGACCTCGGCGGCCGCGTCCCGGGCAAAGCCCAGCGCCTGCTCAAGCGCCTGGTCGACCACCACGACCTCGGCCCTGACACAGGCCGCGATCTCGACCTGGCTCGTGGCCTCGACACCGCATTCCATCGCCGGATCGGCGGCGACCGCCGCAGGGGCCAGCACCGCGAGGACACCAAGGGCTCGGATCGATGAACGGACCGTCATGACGGGCACCTCCCTGCCTGAAACCGCCCCATCGACCTACCGGAAACCGGCCGGCCGCCAAAGGGGGGACACCCCGGACGCGCCCGGCCGTTGCGCTGCTGGCCCTCCCAGCGTTCGCAGAACGGTCACTCCTTCGTGCCTAACCTGACGCGGGAGGGGGCGCGCCCCACGACCGCCACCCTCAGCCGTCGCCGAGCGCCCCCTGGATCACGCGGGCCAGCGCGAAGGCGCGCTTCTCCAGCAGGACGGGGCTTTCGCAGACGAAGGTGAGCGAGCGGCGGCGGTCGTCGTAGATCCGCGTCTCCCAGCCGATCTCGTCCTCGAGCTCCTCGATGCGGTCCAGCGCGTCGAAATCGTCCGGCGTGGCGGCAGCGGCCAGCGTCGCGACCTCGCCCCGCATCAGCTCGATCCGCTCGCTCCGCGCCCGCTCGCGCTGGGCCAGCGTCACGATCCCGCGGACGATGCGCGCACGCTCGGCATCGATGCGGTCGAAGACGCCGGCGAAGAGCGCGACCAGGCGTTCGTCCCGCGTCCGCTCCCCCGCGGGCCCAAGCGCCTCGACCAGCGCGCCGGCCTCCTCGATCGTCGTGCGGCGTGGGGCGAGGCGGGCGACCAGGTCGGTCAGCTCGGCATCGTCGCGCCAGGCCCGGTTGCTCTCGGGCAGCGCGGGGCCGGTCCACATCTGGCCCCAGGACAGATGCACCACCTTGCGCTGGATGCAGGGCCAGTCGGGGTCGACGGGCTGCGCCGGGGCGCTGCCCGCCATCGCGGCAGTGAATGCCACGGCAATTGGCAGAATCTTCAGCTTTCCTGCCCAGGTTGCAGGCGTTGTTGCTCGAATGCCGCTTGTTTGCATCTCGAGTGCTCCTCCGGTTGGTCCGGCCATGGGCGCCAGCGTGCGCTGCATCAGACTGATCGGCAACCGCGTCACCAGCGCGCGGATGGATGGGGGGGTGTCTGGAACCACGTGCCCCCGTCCGCGGGGGCCAGTTAAGGGGAAGGCCCTCATGATCTCACTCGTCTTCACGGTCTGCCTGGCCGGGGTGCCGGACAGCTGCGACACGCGGCGCATTCCGATCTTCGAGCCGGTGACGCCCATGGCCTGTCTGATGCAGGCCCAGCCCACGCTCGCCCAGTGGCGCGCGACCCATCCCGGCTACCGCATCGAGGGCTGGCGCTGCGAGGCCGAGCGCCCGGTGGTGACGGCCAAGCCGGCCGCGTACTGAGCACGCTTACCCCTTCCGCCGCGCGATGACGCCGCGGGCGGGGTCGTAGGCGACGACGGCGGCCGCGAAGCAGGCCGCCGCACCGCCCGCCACCACGCCGAGCGCCAGCCAGTCCATCTTGAGATAGAGCGCGTGGCGGATCAGCTCGACCGCATGCGTGAAGGGGTTGGCCATGGCGATGTCGGCCAGGAGCGGCGAGCCCTCGCGCAGCCGCCAGATCGGGTAGAGCGCCGAGGAGGCGAAGAACATCGGGAAGATCACGAAGTTCATCACGCCCGCGAAGTTCTCCAACTGCCGGATCGCCGAGGACAGGAACAGCCCGATCGCACCCAGCAGGAGGCCCGAGAGCACCAGCGCCGGGAAGACCGCGAGATAGCCCATCGCCGGCGCCTTGATGCCCCAGAGCCCCGCGATCAGCAGGAAGGCATAGACCTGCGCCGAGGAGACCACGACCGAGGCGCCCAGCTTGCAGGCCAGCAGGTACCAGCGCGGAAAGGGGCTCACCAGCAGCGTGCGCATCGCCCCCGTCTCGCGATCATAGACCATCGAGAGCGAGGACTGCATGCCCTGGAACAGCTGGATCATCGCGCAGAGCCCGGGGACCACGTAGACCTCGTAGAGGATGTAGGTCTCGTAGGGCTCGATGATCGAGAGGCCGAGCACGGCGCGGAAGCCGGCGGCGAAGATGAAGAGCCAGACCAGCGGGCGCACCAGCGCCGACAGGAACCGCTCCTTCTGCTGGACGAAGCGCACGCCCTCGCGCCAGACGATCCCCCAGGCGCAGATCCCCCAGGCGCGGGCGGGCAGGGGGCCGGTCGTGGTCGAGGGCGCGGTCGAGGGCGCCGTCGCCGCGTCGGGCGCATCCCTCACGCCGCAACCTCCCCGGTCAGGTCGAGAAAGGCCTCGGCCAGCCCCCGGTCGCCCGCGATGCTGCCGGCGCCGTCGGCGACCAGCACGCGGCCCCTGTGCAGGACCACGACCGGGTCGTCTGGTGCGATCTCGTCGACCAGATGCGTGGCCCAGAGGACACCGACCCCGTCCTCGGCCGCAAGGCGGTGGATGTCGTCCACGATCGCCGCGCGGGCCGCCACGTCGAGGCCCACGGTCGCCTCGTCGCAGAGCAGGAGCCGTGGGCGGTGGATCAGCGCCGAGGCGATCTCTGCCCGGCGCGCCTGTCCGCCCGAAAGCGCGCGGACCTTGTCGCCCATCCGCTCGGCCAGTCCCATGCGCGCCATCAGCTCCTCGCCCCGGGCGCGGGCCTCGCGCGTTGCGATGCCATGGAGCGCGCCCTGGTAGGCGACGTTCTGGGCCACGGTGAGGTTGGCGTCCAGCGAGCGGCTCTGGAACACGACGCCGAGCCGGGCCAGCGCCTCGGTCGGTGCACGACGGACATCGTGGCCGCAGACCTCGATCGAGCCGTCGGGGGTGTCGAAGAGGCGGGTGACCAGGTTGAAGAGCGTGGTCTTGCCCGCGCCGTTGACGCCGAGGAGTGCGGTGAACGCCCCCTCGGCGACGGTGAGCGAGACCCCCTCCAGCGCCCGGCGCTTGCCGAAGGCGTAGGAGACGCCTTCGACCCGCAGCGCGGCGGAGGGCGGGCTCGCGCTCACTCCTTGCGCTGCTCGACGACGTTGAGGTCGGCGTCCATGACGATGTCGTACTGGCCGTCGGCGCAGAAGACGTCGTCAAGCTCGAAGCCGTCGTCCTCGACCTCGATGTCGTCCTCGTCCATCTGGCACTGCATCTCGCCCAGCTTGGCCATGATGGCGGCGACGGTCTCCTCGGGCACATCCGCGGCCGTGGCGGGCAGGGCGAGGCCGAGGGCGAAGACGGCGGCGGTGGCGATCGTGCGGATCAAGGGGGCCTGCCTTACTGGATCGAGATCTGGACGCGCTGGCTCTCGCCGGTCGAGCCCGGGATCTTCATCTCGTAGCGGCCCGGCTTGATGGCGATGAAGGAGAACTCGATCGTGCCCTCGTCGTCGAACTCGAAGCTGTCGATCGCCATCGGGCGGATCTCGAGGTCGTTGATGACGATCTCGTCCATCCAGACCGCGCGGAAGAACTCGGGGCCGACCAGCGCCAGCTCCTGGCTGCCGTCCGAGACGATCATCATCTCGTAATAGGCGCCCGACTGCAGCGTGATCGGCCCGTCGGCCAGCGGCTTGCCGGCGGCGAGCGTCAGCTCCAGCTCCTCGCCCTTGTTGCACTTGGCCAGGAGGCCCGCGAAGCCCATGGCCTTGCCGTCGCAGAGCGGCGCGGCGGCGGTGGGCAGGGCGGGCGCGGCGAGGAAGGCGGCCAGCGCGGCGGCGGTCAGCAGGCGGGTCATGGTCTCTCTCCCGTGGTCGTGTCGGTCATGGGGGGCTGCGGGGTGCGTTGCAAGCACCCTGCGGGCCTGGTGCTAGGGTGCGTGGAACGCACCGCCGGGGGTTACTCGGGGGCGACGACGACGCCCCAGGGGGCCTCGCCGACCTGGATCGACTTGGTCACCTCGCCGGCCTCGACATCGATGACGCTGACATCGTTCGAGTTGCCGTTGGTGGTGAAGAGGAACTTCTCGTCCGGGGTGAAGCCCAGCTGCCAGACGCGCTGGCCGACCAGCAGGTAGTCGACCACCTCGTCGGTCGTGCCATCGATCAGCGCCACGCGGTTCGAGGGGCCGAGCGCGACGAAGACCTTGGAGCCGTCCGACGTGACGCGCACGCCGACGGGCTGCAGCGCCTCGGGCGCGATGCCGGGCACGGCGAACTCGATCTTCTTGGTGATCACGCCCGCGGCCGGGTCGATGACGCTGACCGTGCCGCCGATCTCGGCCGAGACGTAGAGCTTGGAGCCGTCGGCGGTGAACTGCGCAAACCGCGGCCGGCTGTCCACCAGGATGTTGGTGTTCAGCTCATAGGTCTCGGTGTCGATGAAATGGGCCATGTTCGTGGTCTCGGAGGTGTTGACCACGATCTTGCCGTCGGGGCTCACGCCCATGCCCTCGGGCTCGACCCCCACCGGTACCTCGGCCAGCACCTGCTTGCTGACGACATCGACGATGGTGACGATGTTGTCGTCCTCGTTCGCGATGTAGAGGGGATTGCCCGAGGGGTGCAGCACGAAGAGCTCCGGGTCGGGCCCGGAGGGCAGCTCGTGCAGCTTTTCCATCGTCACCGGGTCATAGACCTCGACCGTGTCGTCGTCGGAGGCGCAGACATAGAGCTCGTGGCCCGAGGGGCTGATCGTGATGCCGCGCGGGCGCTGGCCGACGGGGACGGTCTTGATGACCTCCATCGTCGCCGTGTCGATCAGGGTGACGTCGTTCGACTTCTCGTTGGAGACATAGGCGATCTGGGCATCGGCGGTGCCGGCCGAGATCAGCAGAGCAAGGGTGTAGGCGGTGGCAATGAGGCGCATGGGATCCCTCAGTTGAGCGAACAGGAGCTTTCGGGCTGGTCGAAGCCCAGCGTGTCGAGGCGGGTGCGCTGGTGCAGGTATTCCTGCATCGGCGGCACGGCGACCAGCGTGCGGCGGTCGCTCAGCAGCACGGCCTGGCGGAGCTGCTGGTTCCATGGCCGGAAGGTCAGCGCCTGGCCCTTGAAGCCGGCGATCTCGAAGGCGTCCGACACCAGATAGTCGCGCAGCGCGGCCGGGTCGGCGCCGTTGGTGCGCGTCACCGCCTCGCCGATCACGCGCACGGCCAGCCAGGTCTCGTAATCCGCCTCGCGCATGCCGCG
>JBCBPG010000069.1:0-11059 GCA_039820865.1 Pseudomonadota bacterium | reverse complement strand
GGCCTTAGTGCGCTATCTCGACCGGTCGAAGTCGCCGCTGATCAGCGCGCCGGACGTGGTGCGGGCCGAGCGTGAGGGCGTCACCGTGGACGCCGCGCTCTGGTGGAACGACGGCTCTCACGAGAACACGCTCTGCTTCACCAACAACATCCCGCAGAAGGACGGCGGCACCCACCTCGCCGGTTTCCGCGGTGCGCTGACGCGGACGGTGAACGCCTATGCCCAGGCCTCGCAGTCGGCCAAGAAGGAGAAGATCTCGCTTACGGGCGAGGATGCGCGCGAGGGGCTGACCTGCGTCCTGTCGGTCAAGGTGCCGGACCCCAAGTTCTCGAGCCAGACCAAGGAGAAGCTGGTCTCCTCCGAGGTCCGCCCCGTGGTCGAGAGCCTGATGGCCGAAAAGCTGGCCGAGTGGTTCGAGGAGAACCCGTCGGAGGCGCGCACCGTCGTCGGCAAGATCGTCGAGGCGGCGCTGGCGCGCGAGGCGGCGCGCAAGGCCCGCGAGCTGACGCGCCGCAAGACGGTCATGGACGTCTCGAACCTGCCCGGCAAGCTGGCCGACTGCCAGGAGAAGGACCCCGCCAAGGCCGAGCTCTTCATCGTCGAGGGCGACAGCGCCGGCGGCTCGGCCAAGCAGGGGCGCAAGCGCGAGAACCAGGCGGTCCTGCCGCTCCGCGGCAAGGTGCTGAACGTCGAGCGGGCGCGGTTCGACCGCATGATCTCGTCCGAGCAGATCGGCACGCTGATCACCGCGCTCGGCACCGGGATCGGGCGTGACGACTTCAACCTCGGCAAGCTGCGCTACCACAAGATCATCATCATGACGGATGCCGATGTCGACGGCGCCCATATCCGCACGCTGCTGCTGACCTTCTTCTTCCGCCAGATGCCGGAGCTGATCGAAGCCGGCCATCTCTACATCGCCCAGCCGCCGCTCTTCAAAGTCGAACGGCGCAAGCAGGCGGTCTACTGCAAGAACAAGACCGAGATGCAGGACTATCTCGTGCGCGAGGGGATCGAGGGCGCGGCGCTGCAGCTGGCCAGCGGCGAGCAGATCGCCGCTGCCGACCTGATCCGCGTGGTCGAGGAGGCGCGACAGGTGCAGGCGCTGCTCGACGTCTTCCCCACGCACTATCCCCGCTTCGTGCTGGAGCAGATGGCGATCGAGGGTGCCATGGCCCCCGGCGTGACCGAGGAGCAGGCCGGCGCCATCGCCGCCCGTCTCGACGCCATCGCGCCCGAGATCGCGCGCGGCTGGTCGGGCCAGGTGACGGCGGATGGCGGCGTGCGGCTGGTGCGCATCCTGCGCGGCGTGGCCGAGACGCGCTCGATCGACGGCTTCGCGCTGCGCGCGGCCGAGGCCCGGCGCCTGGCCGCCATGTCCGAGGCGCTGGCCGAAACCTACGACCGCCCCGCGCGGCTGCTCCGCAAGGGCGGCGAGACGCCGGTGCGCGGGCCGACCGAGCTTCTCGACATCATCATGGCCGAGGGCGAGAAGGGCGTCAGCGTCCAGCGCTACAAGGGCCTCGGCGAGATGAATGCCGACCAGCTCTGGGAGACGACGCTGGATCCGGATGCGCGCACGCTGTTGCAGGTGCGCGTCGAGCAGATGACCGAGGCCGACGAGCTCTTCGCCAAGCTGATGGGCGACGTCGTCGAACCCCGCCGCGCCTTCATCCAGGAAAACGCCCTCTCGGTCGCCGATCTCGACGTATGACGGGCGCCGACGACCAGGGGAGAGGCCGACCATGATCACCCGGCGCGAGGTACTGGCCGGCGCGGCGGCCCTGACGGCCGCCGGCATGGCGCGTGCCGACGGGCCGCGCGTCCGCCTCGTCGCCGCGCCGGGCGAGGCGGGCCTGGTGGTGCCGGACGGGCCGGCGACGCGCGCCTGGCTCTACAACGCCACGTCGCCCGGCCCGGTGATCCGCGCACGCCAGGGCGAGACGCTCACCGTCGAGGTCGAGAACCGCCTGCCCGAGCCCACGACCGTCCACTGGCACGGCCTGCGCATCCCCGTCGGCATGGACGGCGTGCCGTTCCTCAGCCAGCCGCCGATACCGCCGGGGGGCACCTTCACCTATACCCTCCCGCTCGAGGACGCCGGCACCTTCTGGTACCACCCGCATATCAACAGTTCCGAGCAGGTGGGCCGCGGGCTGAATGGCCTGCTGATCGTCGAGGAGGCGCCCGAGGCTGCCGCCCGCCTTGGCGCCGACCGCGAAATCGCCTGGGCGCTCGACGACTGGCGGCTGGACAACGGGGCGCAGATCACGCCCTTCGGCGGTCTTCGCGACATGAGCCATGGCGGGCGCTTCGGCAATGTGCTGACGGTGAACGGCACCTACCTGACGCGGACGGCGCTGCGCGCGGGCGAGCGGGTGCGCCTGCGCATCGCCAATGTCGCCAACGCCCAGAGCTTCCGCCTCAACTTCGCGCCCTTCGTGCCCTGGGTCGTGGCGCTCGACGGTCATCCGGTGGTGCCGGCCCGCCTCGATGGCGGCCTGTGGCTGGGCGCCGGACAGCGCGCGGACCTGGTGATGGACGTGACGCTCGAGCCTGGGGCGATGGCACGGGTGATCGACGACGCCTACGGCGCCGACCGTGCCTTCGAGGTGATGACCTGGACCGTCGAGGGGCCGCCGCGCCGCGCCGTGCCGCCAGCGCCGCCCGTGACGTTGCCGCCCAACCCGGTCGCCGAGCCTGTCCTGGCAGGCGCGGCCGAGCATCGGCTGGTCTTCGCGGGCGGCGCGATGGGGGGCCTCGGCGGTGCGCAGATGGGCGGGGAGATGCGCGACATGCGCAGCCTGGCCGAGGCCGGGCGGTTCTGGGCGATCAACGGCACCGTGCCCCAGGATCTCTACGACACGGCGCCTCTCTTCGCCTGCCGGCTCGGCGAGACCCAGATCGTCACGCTCGAGAACCGCACGCGCTGGCGCCATCCGATCCACCTGCACGGCCACACGTTCCGGGTGCTGGGTGCAGGTGACAGCCTCGAGGGCGCCCCCCTCCGCGACACGGTCCTGCTGCAGCCCGACGAGACCGCACGCATCGCCTTCGTCGCCGACAACCCGGGCCGCTGGATGCTCCACTGCCACGTGCTGGAGCACCAGGCCTCGGGCATGATGGGCACGATCGAGGTCGCCTGACCGGTAGGCGGGGCACGACCGCTCCCGCGCCCTCCCGCGTAAGGTTAGACGCCGAAAGGTGACTTTTCCGCGAACGCTCCGATGCCGGATCACGCAACGGACGGGGCGCGTGTTAGGCGAATCTTGTCGGGCCGCGCGCTATCCTGACGCGGGTGGGAGCGGGACCCGCCGCGCCCTCCCGTCCTGCGGCCGATCGGTCGCGCATGCGGACCGCCCGAGAGCGCCGCGCGCGCGGCCCCGCCGTGCGGGCGTCAGTCCTCGTCGCCATGCGTGTGGTGAACCTCGCGGCGCATCTTGGCGGTGGCCGCGGTCAGGCGGGCGCGGGCCAGCAGGCGGGCACGACCCATCATGCGGGCGCGGGACTGCATGCGGGCGCGCCCGGTCAGGCGGGCGCGGGACTGCATGCGGGCCCGCGTCTCGATCCCGCCGGCCATCGAGGCGCCGAAGACCTCGCGCACGCGCAGCTCGTCGCGATCGACGCCCGAGGCAAGCTGCAGCGCGCTCCGCTGTGCCTCGTCGACTACCTCGTAGCCGTCGAGGTTGCCGTCGATGAAGTAGAGCCGCCCGTCGGGGCCGCGCAGGGTGAAGCCCTCGGCCGCGCCGCTGTCGGCATCCTCGTCGCCGTCGGTGCCGCCCAGCGCCTCGGCCACCGTGGCGCGCTCGACCTCGATCGCCATGGTCGCGGCATCGAGGTCGATCTGCCAGACGAGGAAACTGCCGATCTCCGCCTTGCCGAAGACCGCCTTGCGCAGCTCTGGGCTCATCCTCACCTCGGTCTTCGGCAGCAGCATCGTGATCGGGGCGGCGAGCTCCAGGCTCTCGTCCTGGTGGCGCATGCCGCGGATACGCGCCACGACCGGCGGCTGGCCGGCATCGTCGAAGGTCTTGCGGACCTTGGCGCTCAGCCCGTTTGCCTCGAAGGTCACGCCCGTGACGATCTGGCCATAAAGCGTGACGACGTTGTCGTCGCCAAGCGAGACCTCGCCGAACGTCACCGAGCCGTCGGTGTTCCCCTGGTCGCTCATCGTCCCCTCCGTCTCTTCGTGCCTACGCGCTCACCACCCGCGCCCCGACGCTAGGCATCGGGGCGGGGCGAGCCAAGCGCCTTTCACCCCTGCGCCGGATTCTCCGACGGATCGATGCCGCGCCAGGCAAAACAGGCGCGGATCGCATCCTGGTAGCGCGCGCCCGTCAGCGATCGGTCGACCGCCATGAAGCTCGCCGCCACCGTCTCGAAGCGCAGGTGATGTGGTCGGAGGCGATGCCAGGTGGCGGCCAGGCGCAGGCCCACCATGTCGCGCGCGTCGCGGAGCGCGTCGTGGAACGGCCCGGGATTGCTCTCGTAGAGCCCGCGCGTCGCGCCCCGCTCGGCTTCGGTCGGCAGCGTCCCGTCGACCGACCGGCGCGCCGCCTCGGCCAGGTGCGCGGGCACCGCGCCGGTCTCGACCAGCCTGCGCAGGAAGAGGACGACGATGATGTCGAAGATCGCCCCCGTCATCGGCTGGCCCAGCGTGTGGACCTCCTTGCCCGTGAGGTCCATCGGCGCCTTGGCGCGGTAGGCGAGGTCGCTGAGGCGCCTGGGGTTCGAGGCGATGCGGATCTGCTTGGTGCCCGAGAGCTCGCCGATCCGGTTCATCTCGTTCGCGACGTAGAGATCGCCGCCCGTGCGCCTGAGCACGTGGCGGATGAAGCTCTCGAAATGCAGTGCCGAGAGGAGGGCGACCAGGTCCGAGGCGCTCTCGTGAAAGCCCAGGAAGTCGGTCGACAGCGTATCCTCGCCCGGCATGCCCACCATCGAGAAGACCAGCCCGTGCCCGGTCTCGTGCGCCAGGACGTCGAAATTGAGCGCGAAGGGATGCACATTACCCTGGTCGTCGACCTCGTCACCGCATTCGCAGAACCCGGTGCCGAAATGCGCGTTTCGAAACGAGACCTTGGTGACGAGCTCCAGCCGGTCGAAGGCATAGTCGAAATGCCAGGGCAGCGGCCCGCCGGCATAGACCTCCCAGATGTCGAGCACCCGCCGGATCGCGCCGAACATGTGCGCCGCGCGAAAGCCCGGGCGGCCGGGGGTGATGTGGTCGAAATGCCCGTCGGGCCCCGGGCGCGCGGGCGGATGCACGGGCCCGCGATAGGGCGGCAGCGAGGTCTCGTCGTAGGGCTTCTTGTCGATCGGGTCGATCGCGTACATCCGGTCGTCCGCAGGCCCCGGCGCGAGGCTGCCACGCGGCGAGGACACCCAGACCGGCTCTGGCTCGCGAAAGTCCTCGAGCATCGGCGCCTGGGGGTGGAGGAGAAACCGGGTACCGCTGTCGCGGAAGAACTCGTCGAGCGAAAAGGCCATGAACAGACGCTAGCGCGTCTACCGACGGGACGGAACCTCCGCTGCGCGTCCCTCCCTGCGTCAGTCTAGGCCCGCATCGGTGAAGGTTCCGTTGCGCCCATTGCCGCTCCAGCGTTCGCTGAATCGTAGGGGCTCGAGCGCGACACTGACGCGGGAGGGCGCGGGAGCGCGGGTGATTCCTAGCCCTCGTCTCCCGCTCCCGAAATCGCCCAGAGCAGCGTGCGCTCGAAGCGGAAGGGCGGTGGGAGCGGACTGGACGGGTCGGTCGCGAGATGGGTGAGCAGGCCGGCCGCGTCGTGGCGCTTCTGCGGCACGGGGCCTTCGGGCGCCGCGGCGGCGAGACGCGTCCCGGCGCCGACGGCGTGGGCGGCGGCGAGGACGGCGCGCCAGTCGCGATCCTTGTAGAAGACGGCCTTGGCGGCGGCGGCGATCGCGACGGCCTCGTCCTCGGTCAGTCCGCCGGTCTCGATCGCCGCGACCAGCGTGGCGCGGACATCGACCATGGCGACGGTGGAGAGGTGGTCGGCGCCCTCGGGGCCGTGCAGCACCGCGACCTCGTCGTCGTCCTCGAAGGGGTCGGGGAAGGGGTCCCAGCGGCCGCGCCGGTACGCCTCGGCGATGACGCCGTGGCCGGTCATGCCGAACTGTCCCAGCTCGGCCGCCCTCAGCGCTCCCATGCTGGCTGCGCCCCAGACGGCGATGCCGCGGTCGAGCGCCCAGAGGATCTCCTTGTGCCAGACCGCCGGGACCTGCTCGAAATAGCCGTCGATGATGGCGAGGGTGGCGGGGTCGTGCGTCTCCACCGCCTCGATCACCGCGCCGCGGCGGACGGGGGGCAGGAGCACGGCCTCCGGCAGGAGCGCGCGCGCTTCGGCGGTGGGCAGACTGGGGCCGAGGAAGACGCAGACCGTCACAGCAGCGCCCGCGCCCGCGGGCCGGGGACGTAGTCGGCCTCGGGTCCCTCCAGCGCGCCCTCGAGCCCCGGGACCACGACGCGCATCACCGGGATCGCGAAGGACGGCATGGTGAGGTCGACCGCCATCGCCTGCTCGATCCCTGCCGCGGCCAGCCGCCCCAGCACGGTCTCGATATCGCCGGCCAGCGTCTCGGTCTCGATCGAGGGTGTCGCGCGGAAGGCGCGTGCGGGGGTCAGAGCGTCGATGATCGCCGCCGCCTCGGCGCGGCGGTCGGCCAGGACGTCGGGCGCGTATTCGCCAGCCTCGATGTCCTCGCGCGCGCCGGCGATGAAGGTGAGGCGGGCCTGCGCGGCCTCGGTCAGCGCGCGGGAGAGGGCGACCTCGGGGGCGAGATGCGCGCCGGCGCCGACCTCGGGCGCCCCCGTCTCGCCGGCCGGGTCGTCGACCAGCACCGTGAAGGCGGGCACGCCGAGGTCCGAGGCGATGTCCCAGGCGGCGACGCGCAGCCCCGCGGCGGCGAAGCGGTCGAGGAGGGCGCGGCAATGCGGGCAGTCGACGGTGGCGAGGTCGACCGCCCGCGCGCTGCCCCAGCCGTCGGGTCCCAGCTTCCACAGCGTCTCGGCATCGCGCTCGATCACCTCGAGCAGCGCGTGCAGCAGTGCCTCGTCGCGCGTGTTGCCCGAGGCGAGGCCGTTGGTCGTCGCCGCCAGCACGCCGGAATTGGGCGGCTCGGGCAGGGCATAGTCGGCATGAACCAGCTCGAAGGGCAGCCAGCGCCGGCCGCCGCCGATCAGGTCGCCGCCCTCGATCCAGAGGATCGGCTGCCAGGGATCCAGCCCCTGGGGCTCGGCATGGGGCAGGGTGTCGATCTCCACCACCGCGCGGTCATGGCGGATATCCTCAAACCGGGCGTGCAGGACGGGGGCGACCACCCGTTCGGCGCAATGGGTCTCGATCGCCTCCATCGCGGCCGAGACGCGGGCCGCCATCGGGTCCGCCCCCTTGCCCTGGTAGACCGAGAGCGAGCGGGCGTTGGGCCGGCAGGCCTGGAACACGGGGATGCCGACGCGGTCGAGCCCCGTCAGGTTGGCGAGCCGCGTGATGCCGAAGACCGGCAGGAGCGGCGCGATCCGCGCCCAGGTCCGGGCCGGCGGACAGGCCCGGCGGGTCCCGGCGCGGAACCCCTTGTCGCCGTCCGGCACCGCGGCATCCATCTCAACCGTCCAGGATCGCGCGGGCCTCGGTCTGCTCGCGACCCTTCGCACCGGCGGGCAGGCGGGCGACGATGGCGGCCAGTTCCCGGCGTGCGGCCCCGGCCTCGGCCGGTCCGCGTCCCTCGGCCCAGCGCGCCTGGGTGATGGCGTTGCGCAGCAGGAGCGCCAGCGCCCCCTGCCCCTCGGCGATCGTGGCGCCGGCGCCCAGCAGCGAGACGATGCGCTGGTCGTTGGGGTCGGGGCGGTCGATCTCGACGCTTGCGGCCTCGCGCTCGATCTCGGCCGCCCAGTAGGTGACGCCCTCGCTCGCGATCACCGCGCGCGCCGCCTCGATCGCGGCATCGGCACCGTCCAGGTCGCCCAGCATCCGCATCGCCCGCGCCCGCTCGGTGTGGAACAGCGGAAAATCCTCGTTGGTGGCGACGATCTCCAGCATCTCGAAGGCGCGGTTCATCATCGCGAGCCCGCCCTCGGTATCGCCCGCCAGCCCCTCGGCCCAGCCGTGGAGGAAGCGGCCCTTGGCGGCGTATTCCTCGATCAGCGCCGCCTCGCCGATGCGCACCAGCCGCTCGGCCGTCTCGGCCAGCGCCCTGGCGTCGCGGCGGTAGCCGTGCAGCGTGCCCGCGATGTCCAGCGCGTGGAGCAGGCTGCCGCGGTGGCCGAGCGCCTCGCCATGGCCGATCGCGCGCTCGATCTCGGGCAGGACCGCGTCGCCCGCGCCCTTGAGCCAGCGTGCCAGCGCCGACTGGCCATGCGCGCAGACGCGGGCATCATGGCCGCCATAGATCAGCCCGTGCTCGGCCGAGGGTCCGGGGCGGTAGAGTTCCAGCCCGCGCTCGGCGTGTTCGAGCGTCTCGTCCAGGGCGCCGACCTGGAAGGTGTTGGCCCACATGCAGTGATGCGCCTGGAGCTTGAACTCGGGGTCCGCCATCCGGTCGGCGACCGCGACGATGCGCCCTGCGCGGCGCGTCATCTCGGGGAAGTTCGACGAGATCCGCCACCAGCCCCAGTAGGCGGGAAAGTGCCATGCGCTCTCGGACACCTGCTCGCTGGTCTCGATGGCGCGCTCGTAGGCCTCGAGCGTCTCGGGCGCGCCGGGGCCTTCGGCGGCCAGCATGGCGCCGGCCAGACGCACCTCGATCTCCAGTCCCTTGTCGTCGGGCTCGATGCCGGCGGAGGCCTTGTGGGCGTCGAGGGCGCGCCGGAAATGGGCAACCGCCTCGCGCTGGGCGTTGGCGCGGCCGTCCGCCACGCCGGCGTCGCGGTAGTGCCCCGCGGCGGCGTCGAACCGTCCGGCACCGAAGGCGTGATAGCCCAGCGTCTCGGGCGCTGCCTCGCGGCCCTCGCGTTCCAGCCAGTCGAGATAGGCGCCGTGGAGCGCGGCGCGCCGGCTGCGCAGCAGCGTGTCCGAGGCGGCCTGCTGGAACAGCGCGTGGCGGAATTCGACGATCCCCTCGCCGGTCTCCTCCATGATGCCCGCGCGCTGCAGCACGCGCAGCTCCTCGGCCACCGCCCAGGGCGCCATGCCCGAGACCGCGGCCAGCGCATCGGCGTCGACCGATCGGCCGAGGACCGAGGCGACCTGCGCGAGCGCCTTGGCGGGGCCGAGCGCGTCGAGCCGCGAGACCAGGAGGTCCAGGAGCGAGCCCGGCGTGGGCATCTCCGCCCCGATGGCACGCAGGCGCAGGCGCCCGGCCTCCTCGCGCACCAGCCCGCGCTCGACCAGCGAGCGCGTCAGCTCCTCGACATAGAGCGGCACGCCCGAGGCGATCTTGGCCACCTGCGCCGCCAGCGCCATGTCCGGATCGACCCCGCCGGCGGCCTCGGCGATCAGTGCGCGGCAGGCCTCGGCGTCCAGGCCACCCAGCTCGAGCGACCGCTCGACCGGGGCGCACCACGTGTAGGGCGTGCCGGGGCGCGAGGCGACCAGCAGCAGGAAGGGCGGCAGCGCCCGGCGCTCGGCCACCGCGGCATCGACCATCTCGATGGTCGAGGGGTCTATCCAGTGGGCATCCTCGAGCACCACCAGCGCCGGCCCGCCCCCGCGCGCGACATGGCGGCGGAAGGCGGCGAAGAGCATCGTGCGCAGCGCGTCGCCGTCGTCCCCCGCACCCCCCTCGGCCCCGCGCGCGCGGGGCCGGGGCTGCGCGCCGATCAGCGCATCGACCGCCGCGGGGTCGTTGCCGCCATGGCTGACGAACCAGTCGCGCGCGGCCGTCCTGAGCGCCCCGCGCCGGCGCGCCTCGACCCCGGCCTGGCTGGCGATCATCCGCCACAGGCTGGCGAAGGGCGAGGCGCGGTCGCTGGGCAGCCCGGTCAGCACATGGCAGCTTCGCGGGCCCACGCCGGTGCCCGCCAGGAACCGCGCGACCAGCGCCGACTTGCCGAGGCCCGGCTCGGCCGTCAGCGAGACGATCGCGCTCTCGCTGGTCTGCTGTACTCGCGCCCAGGCCTGGTCCAGGACGGCCAGTTCGCGCTCGCGCCCGACGATGCGGTGCCCGGTCACCCGCGTGCGCGGGATCGCCCGCCGACCGGCCAGCACATGGATCTCGACCGGGCCCGGGATGCCCTTAAGCCGCTCGCTGCCGAGGAGCCGTGTCTCGAAGCTGGTCGCCACCCGGTCGGCCACCTCGCGCGTCATCACCACGCCGTTGATGGGCGCATGCTCCTGCAGGCGCGCGGCGATGCTGGGCACGGTGCCGGTCGCGGCGTGGCGCGCCCGCGTCTCGCCCGCGCCCATCGAGCTGACGAGCGTCGGCCCCGAATGCAGCGCGATGCGGACCTGCACCTCGATCCCGTGACGCGTGGCAAGCCGGGCGTTGAGGTCGGGCATCCCGTCGATCACGTCGGCGGCCGCGCCCACGGCCCGCGCCACGGCATCCTCCAGCGCCACGGGATAGCCGAAGAAGGCCATCACCCCGTCACCCAGGTACTGCGCGACCATGCCGCCCGCGCTCTCGATCGCGCTGGCGCAGTTGGCCTGGTAGCCGCGGATCACCTCGCGCAGGGCCTCGGGCTCCATCTCGGTCGAGAGCCGGGTCGACTGCACCATGTCGCAGAACATCACCGTCAGCCTGCGGTGCTCGCCATCGTCGCCCGGCGCGTTGGCCTTGAGCCGCGCCTGGGGCATCCCGCAGGTCGGGCAGAAGCGGTCGCCAGGCCCCAGCGACGCGCCGCAGCCGACACAGCCCCGTCCCACCGCCGTCCCGCATTCCGGGCAGAAGCGGGCGCCGCCGGGCAGGGACGCCCCGCAGGCCAGGCAGGTCAGTCGCTCCAGCGTCACTCGGCCCGGCCCTCCCTTGCACCCGTCTTCACCAGCGGCGATCCCTCATGATTAGGAGATTGACCCCGGCCGGTCGACAACCGCGATCCGTGATCCCGCTTCGGGACCGTCGACCCGGGTCTCGCGCGCAAGGTCGCCCGACCATGGAAGCCGGG
>JBCBPG010000068.1:0-11098 GCA_039820865.1 Pseudomonadota bacterium | reverse complement strand
GATTTCGCGTCTGATCAGCCTTGGGGGAGGTGTGATTGCCGTCTGTCGCGCATCGCCGCGCCCTGTGCAGACGCCATCCACGGATTGAGGGATCGCCAATCACGAAGTCTCGCTTTCCGGCGCCTGCCGGGCCGAGGCGAGGTTAGGCATGTCCGGGATGCATCAGCATGGGTCCCTTGCCGGGACCCGGCGCAGCCAGCATGCCCAGATCCAAGCTGGTCTCTCGCGAGCGCGTGTGCGGATCGGAGCTCATCCAAAGCGCGCTCTCCCAGATCTCGAGGCGCGCCATCCATATTGTAGTGATTTAATAATTGAATTGACATGATTTTGAGTCCGCCCAATCGTTTTCGCAGGCGGGGTGGTGGCGTGGTCCCCATTCCAAAGCGCGTTGCGTCGAGTGCCGACGCCGTCCACATCAGAAAGGACTGTCCGATGACGAAGCCTCTCTTTCTCGCCACGGTGGCTGCTGGCGTCCTCGCTCTCGGAGCCAGCCTCGCGCAGGCGGATACATGGCGTCTCGCCTTCGAGGAGTCGCTCGACGAGGTGCAGGGGCAGTTCGCGCAGAAGTTCAAGGCCGAGGTCGAAGCCCGCACCGAGCACGAGGTCCAGCTCTTCCCCTTCGGCACGCTGGGCGAGTCGGCCGATATCATGGAGCAGGCCCAGGCTGGCATCCTGCAGTTCGTCAACCAGTCGCCGGGCTTCACCGGATCGCTGATCCCCGAGGCGCAGGTGTTCTTCGTGCCCTACCTGCTCCCGACCGATCAGGCTCAGCTCGCCCGGTTCTACAAGACGAGCAAGGCGATCAACGAAGACTTCAAGACGCTCTATGCCGATCAGGGCCTAGAGCTTCTCAAGATGTATCCGGAGGGTGAGGTGGCCATGACCACCAAATCGCCGGTGACGGGCTGCGACGATCTCGATGGCGTGAAGTTTCGCGTGATGACCAACCCGCTGCTGGTCGAGAGCTACCGCGCCTTTGGCGCCACGCCGACGCCGCTGCCCTGGGGTGAGGTCTACGGTGGGCTGCAGACCAACATCATTCAGGGTCAGGAGAACCCGACCTTCTTCCTCTACTCGACGAAGATTTACGAGGTGACCGACCACATCACCTATGCAGGCCATAACAACTTCACCACCGCGATCATGGCGAACAAGGACTTCTTCGACGGGCTGAGTGAAGGCGATCAGTCCGCCATCCGCGAGGCCTCGGAGATCGCCTACGATTTCATCGTCGAGTACCAGGAGGGCCTCGCCGAGCAGGAGCTCGCCAAGATCCTCGAGGCCAAGCCCGAGATGACCGTGACCGTGCTGAGCGAGGAGGAGCGCGCCTGCTTCAAGGCCGCCGCCGCCGAGGTGGAGGCCACGTTCATCGAGATGACGGGCGACAGCGGCAAGGCGATCCTCGAGCAGATGAAGCTCGATCTCCAGGCCGCCGCGGAATAATCGGCAGGTTGGGAGGCTGCCATGATGACGCCCGCTCCGGCTTCGACGCTTCCGGGCGTTCTCGGCACCGTCGATAATCTGATCAGCCGGCTTGAGGCCGTGATGCTGGCGACGGGCGTGCTGCTCATGGCGGCCAACACCATCTCCAACGTGATCGGCCGTTTCGTCTTCGGGCAGAGCCTCTTCTTCTCGGAGGAGGTCAACCGGATCCTGATCATCCTCATCACCTTCGCGGGCATCAGTTATGCGGCTCGGCATGGACGCCACATCCGCATGTCGGCGATCTACGACGCGCTGCCGCCCTGGTGCCGCAAGGCGATGATGGTGGTGATCTCGCTCGTCACCGCTGCCTTCATGTTCGGGCTGTGCTGGTACGCCATCGGCTACATCGAGACCCAGGCCGGACGCGGGCGTCTGCTGCCGGCCCTGCAGATACCGGTGTGGTGGACGCTCCTCTGGGTGCCCGTCGGGTTTTTCATGACCGGCGTCCAGTACCTGCTGACGGCGATCAAGAACCTGGTGGAGAAGGATATCTTTCTCTCGACCCAGGTGCTCGAAGGCTACGACACCGACGAGAAGGAGGTCTGAGGCACCATGGCGCTCACCATCTTCTCCATCATGATCGTGCTGCTGCTGCTCGGCTTCCCGATGATGATCCCGCTGATCATCGGCGCCTTCGTCGGCTTCTACACGATGTTCAACGGGTTTGGGCAGCTCGAGACGATGGTGCAGCAGATGCTTGCGGGCATCCGGCCGGCCTCGCTGATCGCGGTGCCGATGTTCATCTTTGCCGCCGACATCATGACCCGGGGCCAGTCAGCCGGGCGCCTGATCGACATGGTGATGGCCTTTGTGGGCCATATCCGCGGGGGGCTTGCGGTCTCGACCGCCACAGCCTGCACGATGTTCGGCGCGGTGTCTGGCTCGACCCAGGCGACGGTGGTTGCCGTTGGCGGGCCGCTCCGCCCAAGGATGCTGAAGGCGGGCTACAAGGACAGCTTCGTCCTGGCGCTGGTCATCAACGCCTCCGACATCGCCTTCCTGATCCCGCCCTCCATCGGGATGATCATCTATGGCGTGGTCTCGAACACATCGATCGCCGAACTCTTCATCGCTGGCATCGGGCCGGGCCTGCTGATCCTCCTGCTGTTCTCGGCTTACAGCGTCTACTACGCGACGCGCCACAACGTGCCGACCGAGCCGCGCGCGGGCTGGAGAGAACGCCTCGTCGCAGTTCAGAAGGCCGTCTGGCCGCTCGGCTTCCCGGTGATCATCATCGGCGGGATCTATGGCGGCATCTTCTCGCCGACCGAGGCAGCCGCGGCCTGTGTGCTCTACGCGCTTGTCCTCGAGGTCATCGTCTTCCGGTCGATGAGCCTGGCCGACGTCTACGCCACGGCCAAGTCGACCGGCCTGATCACCGCGGTCGTGTTCATCCTGGTAGGCGCCGGTGCGGCGTTCTCCTGGATCATCTCTTTCGCGCAGGTGCCGCAGGCGATCCTCGGTTTTGTCGGTATCGACGAGATGGGTCAGATCGGCGTGCTCTTTGTCATCTCCATCGCCTTCTTCATCGGATGCATGTTCGTTGATCCGATTGTGGTGATCCTTGTGCTGGTCCCGATCTTCGCGCCCGTGGTGAACTCCGTGGGCCTCGACCCAGTGCTGGTCGGTACGATCATCACGCTTCAGGTGGCCATCGGCTCGGCCACGCCGCCTTTCGGTTGCGACATCTTCACGGCCATCGCCGTGTTCAAGCGGCCCTATGTCGAGGTGATCAGCGGCACGCCGCCCTTCATCCTGATCCTGCTGAGCGTCGCCGTCGCCCTGATCTTCTTCCCCGAGATCGCGCTCTTCCTGCGCGACCTGGCCTTCGACAAGTGAGGAGCGGCCCGTGTTCGCCCATATCCTCGCGCCCTTCGACGGCTCGAAGAACGCCGTGGCCGCGCTGGACATGGCGGTCGGCCTCGCCAGCCTGAGCGGGGCCAGGCTCACCATCCTCACGGTCTATCGCCACCATTCGATGCTCGAGGCCTCGTTCTCGATGGTGCGCCCGGAGGAGCCGGACAACATGGACGACATCCTGCGCGGCCATGCGGAGGAGGTCGCCGCCTTCGCCAAGGCGCGCGCGATCGGGATGGGCGCGACAGGGGCCCGGGCCTTCGTCAGAAACGGGCCCGTGGCGCGGTCGATCGTGGCCTTCGCCGGCCAGCAGGACGTCGACCTGATCGTGCTGGGCGGACGCGGGCTGGGATCGGTCGAAGGCTACCTGCTGGGCAGCGTCTCGCACAAGGTGACGGGGCTGGCCGAGTGCCCGGTCATGGTGGTCTGAGATGGTGAGCGTCGTCCGGTCCCCCGTCGCGCATCGCCTGGAAGCCCCGGGCCTGCACCGTGTCGGCGTCGTGGCGCTGTCGACGGACATGACCCTGGAGTGGGATGCCGCGCGCATCCTGCCGCACGACCGCATGGTTCTCCACGTCTCCCGCGTCGCCTTCGAGAACCCGACGACGCCGGAGAACCTCGCCCGGATGGGGCCGAGGCTGGCTGAAGCCGCGGCGCTCATCGTCCCCGGGATCACGCTGTCGGCGGTGCTCTATGGCTGCACGGCGGCGTCGGTGACACTCGGCGATGCCGCCGTCGAAGCCTCGATCGGAGAGGCCCTGCCATCGGTGCCCGTGGTCACGCCCCCCGACGCCGCCGTTGCCGCCTTTGCAGCCCTCAGTGTCCGGCGCGTGGCCCTCGTTACCCCCTACCTGGTCGAGACGACGCGCCCGATGGTGCGCTACTTCTCGGGCCGGGGTCTCGAGATTGTCTCGGCCGAGTGCATGGGGATCTCGGATGATCGCGACATCGCCCGCGTCGATGTCGAGAGCATCGTCGACATCGCGCTGGCGGCGAACCGGCCGGACGCCGAGGGCATCTTCCTCTCTTGCACGGCACTTCGCGCCATGGACGCCATCCCGACCATCGAGGCACGCCTCGGCAAACCCGTGATAAGCTCGAACCAGGCGAGCCTCTGGCGGCTGCTGCAGCTCTCGGCGCTGGGGCCCTCGCGCCTTGCCTGCGGCCGGCTGTTTGAGGGGCTGGCAGAGGATGCGACCGCATGACCGAAGCCTTCGTCACCCTTGCCGAGGTCGAAGCCGCGCGTGAGGCGATCAAAGGGATCGCCCGCGCCACACCTGTGGAGCTCTCAGCCGCGCTTTCAGACCTGACCGGGGTGCCGGTCGCCCTAAAGCTCGAGCATCAGCAGGTGAGCGGTAGCTTCAAGTTCCGCGGCGCGACCAACGCCGTTCAGGCCTTGTCCGAGGCGGAACGCGCGGCCGGCGTCGTTGGCGTCTCGACGGGCAATCACGGACGCGGCCTCGCGCGGGCCTGCAGCATGGCGGGCGTGCGCTGCGTGATCGCCATGTCCAACCTCGTGCCGCGCAACAAGGTCGAAGCGATCCGGGCCGAGGGCGCCGAGGTGCTCATCTCGGGCCAGAGCCAGGACGAGGCGCAACGGGAGGTCGACCGCCTCGTCGCCAACGGCATGACGATGATCCCGCCCTTCGATCATCGCCATGTCATCGCGGGCCAGGGCACCATCGGGCTCGAGATGCTGGAGGCGATGCCCGAGGTGGAGACCGTAATCGTGCAAGTCTCGGGCGGCGGCTTGATCTCGGGCATCGCCACCGCGATCAAGACGCGTCGACCGCAAACGCAGGTCGTCGGCGTCTCGATGGAGCGCGGCGCGGCCATGTGGTCGAGCCTCGAGGCCGGGCGACCGGTCGAGGTCGAGGAGCTGCCCACGCTCGCCGACAGTCTCGGTGGTGGCATCGGGCTGGACAATCGCCACACCTTTGCGATGGTCCAGCGCCTTGTCGACGGCTTCGTGCGTGTGACGGAGCCCGAGATCGCGGCGGGTATCCGCCACTGCTACTGGCGCGAAGGCCTCATCGCCGAGGGCTCGGGCGCAACGGGGGTCGCCGCTCTGCTGAGCGGGCGCGTGACGCCCCGCGGCCCGACCATGGTCCTGATCTCCGGGGGAAATATCGATATCGGCCTCCATCACCGCGTGATCTCGGGCGAGGATGTCGACGTCACCGAGGAGGCCGCCTGATGCCGACGATCCGACTTGTAACCGAGGCCGAGCTTCGCGCCGCTGTGCCGCTCGACCTCGCCGCGGTCGACTGTATCGAGGCAGCCTTTCGGGCGCTGGCCGAGGGTGGCGTTGTGATGCCGCCGATCCTCTCCATGGCGATCCACGACTTCAACGGCGAAGTGGACGTCAAGACGGCCTATGTCCCAGGCGTCGCCAGCTTCGCGATCAAGATCTCACCCGGATTCTTCGACAACCCGACACTGGGGCTGCCCTCAACTTCCGGCCTGATGGTGCTCTTCGCCGCGAAGACGGGCCAGACCGAGGCGCTGCTGCTGGACAACGGGTATCTGACCGATGTGCGCACGGCGGCAGCCGGCGCCGTCGCCGCCCGCCATCTCTCACGCCGCGACGCCGGGAGTGTTGCGATCATCGGCACCGGCATGCAGGCCCGGCTGCAGCTCACCGCCCTGACCCTGGTGCGCCCGATACGCCGGGCGGTCATCTGGGGTCGGGATCCGGCGAAGGCTGCGGCGCTTGCAGCTGACCTTGCGCCTATGCTCGACATCGATGTCCGTGCCAGCCGGACGGCGGAAGAGGCCGTCAGCGGCGCCGACATCGTCGTCACGACCACGCCCGCAACCGAACCGGTGCTGCGGGCCGACTGGCTCCGCCCCGGCCAGCACGTCACGGCAATGGGTTCCGATCAGCCCACCAAGAACGAGCTCGAGCCGCGCTGCCTGGCCAGGGCCGATCTCTACGTCGCCGATCGCCTGGCCCAGACCGCGATCCACGGAGAGCTACGGAGCGCTGTCGCCGCCGGCCTGCTCACGCCGGACGGTCATCCGGAGCTCGGCGACGTCGTGGCCGGGAAGGTTCCAGGCCGCATCGCCGACGACCAAGTCACTATCGCGGATCTCACCGGCACCGGCCTGCAGGACACGGCCATCGCCACCCTCGCCCGAGACCGTGCGGCGGCCACCGGCACCGGCACGGACTTCGCGAGCTGAGGCCGTGACGTCCCCCCGTCTGCACTTCAGCCGCGAGGAACATGCGACGCGCGCCGAGCGGACCCGCGCGGCCATGGAGGCCGCTGGGCTCGATCTGCTGATCGTCTCCGATCCCTCGAACATGGCCTGGCTGACCGGGTATGATGGCTGGTCCTTCTACGTGCATCAGTGCGTGCTGATCGGCCTCGACGGTGAGCTCAGCTGGTTCGGGCGCGAGCAGGACCGCCAGGGCGCCCTCAGGACCAGCCTTCTCGATCCTGCGAGCATCGTCGGCTACCCGGACGCTTACGTGCAGTCCACCGAGCGTCATCCGTTCGACTACCTCGCCGCCCGCCTGGTCGATCAGGGCCGGGGCCGCGCGCGGATCGGTGTCGAGATGGACAACTATTGGTTCTCCGCCGCTGCCCATGCTGCGCTGTTGAAGGGCCTGCCCGATGCCCGGTTCTCCGACGCGACTGCCCTCGTGAACTGGCGTCGTGCGGTCAAGTCGGTTCAGGAACTAGATTACATGCGTGTCGCCGGGCGGCTGGTGGAGAAGATGCACCGCCGCATCCTTGACGTGATTGAGCCGGGGTTGCCGAAGTCGAGCCTCGTCGCCGAGATCTACGATGCCGGGCTGCGCTATGACGAGGCAATCGGCGCGGGCGGCGACTATCCGGCCATTGTCCCGCTTCTGCCATCGGGTGTGGATGCGGCCGCGCCTCACCTTACCTGGGACGACCGTCCGATCCGCGCGGGCGAGGGAACCTTCTTCGAGATCGCGGGCGTTCACCGGCGCTATCACTGCCCGCTCTCGAGAACGATCTTTCTCGGCGAGCCCGACAGCACGATGCGCAACGGCGAACAGGCAATCCTCGAAGGCATGGAGGCTGGCCTCGAGCAGGCGCGCGCCGGCAACACCTGCGAGGACATCGCCAACGCCTTCTTCGCGGTGCTCAAGCGCCGAGGCATCCACAAGGATAGCCGCGCCGGCTATCCCATCGGGCTGTCCTACCCACCAGACTGGGGCGAGCGCACCATGAGCCTGCGGCCCGGTGACCGAACGGAGCTACAATCGGGCATGACCTTCCACTTCATGACCGGTCTCTGGATGGAGGATTGGGGTATCGAGATCACCGAGAGCATCGTCATCCGCGAGACCGGTCCAGAACTGCTCGCCAATGTCCCGCGACAGCTCATGGTCAAGACCTGATGGTTCGGCAGAACCCAATCACCGCGACAGTGCCCTTCGACGAGGACGGCGTCCATCACGGCTTCCTGCGTCTGCCGGCGAGCCGGGAGGACAGCGCCTGGGGCGTCATCATGATCCCGATCACGGTGGTGAAGAACGGGGAGGGACCGACGGCGCTTCTGACAGGCGCCAACCACGGCGACGAGTACGAGGGACCGATCGCGCTGCAGGCGCTGGCGCATGAGTTGGACCCGGGTCAGGTCTCGGGCCGGGTCATCATCGTGCCCTTCATGAACCAGCCCGCCTTCGCCGCCGGCCGCCGCCTGTCCCCACTGGACGGCGTCAATCTCAACCGCTGCTTTCCCGGCAAGCCCGATGGCTCGCCGACCGAGAAGATCGCCGACTTCTTCCTCCGCTGCCTCGTGCCGATGGCCGATGTGGTGCTGGACTTTCATTCGGGCGGCAAGTCCCTCGACTTCGTCCCCTTTGCGGCCGCGCATGTCCTTGAAAACAAGGCGCAGGAAGTTTCTTGCGTCGCGGCGATGCGGGCCTTCAACGCGCCCTATTCCATGATCCTGCGCGAGATCGACCCAACCGGCATGTACGACACGGCGGTGGAAGAGGCGGGTAAGGTCTTCGTGTCCACCGAGCTCGGCGGCGGCGGTACGGCCACGGCACGCTCTGCCCGGATCGCTCGGCGCGGCGTCGCAAACCTGCTGCGCCATGCAGGCATCCTGGCGGGTGAGCCCGACCCGCAGGAGAGCACGCTCATCGACACAACCGCGGAAGGCTGCTTCCACTTCGCCGAGCGCGGCGGCCTGCTGGAACCTGCCGTCGATCTCGGAGAGGCGGTTCGCATGGGCGACCTGCTGGCGCGGATCTGGGAGGTCGAGCGCAGCGGGCAGGCCCCCTCGCGGGTCGTCTCATCCCAGACCGGCATCCTCGCTGCCCGACACTTCCCCGGACTTGTCAAACCGGGCGACTGCCTGGGTGTCGTGGCGCGCGTCATCGACTGAGGTGCCGGCGCAGTGCTGCCGCGTCCGGCGTTTGGGGATTGAGCGAGCCCGAACGTAACGATCCGATAGCAAACGAAACTTGGTCGGTGCCGGAGCCCTCATTGTGCCGGTCAGCCGCTGTACCGCCAGACCGTATCCTGTGCGCCGCATACCATCGACGTCCGCTTCGACGATGCTGCGCTTCCGCATCGCCCTAGAGCGCTTGCCGACCTGACTGCGTCAGGTCTCGCGCTCTACGGTGTTTTGTTTGCCGCATTTTCTTGTCGCCAGACTGAGTCAGTCTGGCTGGAAAATGCTCTAAGGCTCGATACCGATCCACAATGCTGCGCGCACGTGCAACACCTGCGCGTCGCGTCCAGTTTGGGCTCGAGGCGGACATGATGTTTCGGGCTTACGGTGGCGGCGAATCGGGTTGGCGTGCGACATTTGGGTGACGCAAGACTGTGAGGGGGTGGGGATCCGTGCCACTTGATGTGGTATGAAGTTTGCCCCCTCCTTTCTCGACGAGATCCGCTCGCGGCTGACGCTCTCCGATGTCGTGGGGCGCAAGGTGACGTGGGACCGGCGCAAGTCGCAGCCGGCCAAGGGGGATCACTGGGCGCCGTGCCCGTTCCACCAGGAGAAGACGGCCTCGTTCCACGCCGACGACCGCAAGGGGTTCTACCACTGCTTCGGCTGCGGGGTGTCGGGCGACGTCTTCACCTTCGTGACCGAGAGCGAGAACCTGAGCTTCCCCGAGGCGGTCGAGCGGCTGGCCGAGGAGGCGGGCGTGGCGATGCCCTCACGCGAGGGGGGCGCGCGGGGGCGCGAGGCCGACAGCCGGCGCGCCGCGCTGATCGAGGTGATGGAGGACGCGGTGCGCTTCTTCCGCCGGTCGCTGGCCTCGGGCGCAGGGCGGAGCGCGCGGGACTATGTCGCCGGGCGCGGGCTGGCGGCGGAGACGGTGGAGCGCTTCGAGCTGGGCTATGCCCCCGAGGGCGGGCAGCTGGCCGAGCGGCTGGCGGCGGCGGGGAAGATCGACCTCGGCGTCGAGGCGGGGCTGGTGATCGTGCCCGAGGAGGACGACGCCAGGCGGGCGGGCCGCGGCAAGGCGCCCTTCGACCGGTTCCGCGGCCGGCTGATGTTCCCGATCCGCGATGCGCGGGGGCGCTGCATCGCCTTCGGCGCGCGGGCGCTGCGCGAGGGCCAGCAGGCGAAGTACCTGAACAGCCCGGAGACGCCGCTCTTCTCCAAGGGCCGCCAGCTCTACAACGCGGGGCCCGCGCGGGCGGCGGCGGCCAAGGCGGGCACGGTGATCGTGGCCGAGGGCTACATGGACGTCATCGCGCTCTCGGCCGCGGGGTTCGGCCATGCCTGCGCGCCGCTCGGCACGGCGATGACGGCGGACCAGCTGCAGCTGGTGTGGAAGATGGCGGGCGAGCCGGTGGTGGCGCTGGACGGCGACACGGCGGGGCTGAGGGCTGCGCACAAGCTGATCGACCTGGCGCTGCCGATGCTGGCGGCGGGGCGCTCGCTCGGCTTCTGCCTGATGCCCGAGGGACAGGATCCCGACGACGTGGTGCGCGCGGGCGGGCCGGGCGCGATGCAGCGGCTGGTCGAGGGCGCGCTGCCGCTGGTCGAGATGCTCTGGCGCCGCGAGGTCGAGGCGGGGCCGCTGGACACGCCCGAGCGGCGGGCCGATTTCGACAGGCGCCTGCGGGCCTGCCTGGAGCGCATCGAGGACCGCGACGTGCGCGATCACTACCGCGCGGCCTTTGCCGAGCGGCGCCGGGCGCTGTTCGCCGCGCGTCGCGAGCCCGCGCCGGCCGGGGGCGGGGCCCCGCCGCGCGGCGGCGCCTGGAGCGGGCAGGGGGGCGGCGCAGGCGGTCGTTCCGGGCGCGGTTTCGGGGCCGGTTCCGGGGCCGGTTCCGGGGGTGGTTTCGGGACCGGTTTCGGGGGTGGTGGCGGGCGTGGCGGCGGGCGTGGCTGGCGCGGGGGCGGGCGGGCGCTGCCGGCGCTGCCGTCGCCGGAGATGCGACGCTCGGCGCTGGCGTCCCAGGTCTCGGGGGCCGGCGGCCACCGGGGAGAGGCGCGGGCGGCGTCCGCGGGCGCGCAGGGGGGCGATGGCACCGGGGCGGGCAGCGCGACGGTGGCACGGGCACGGGAGGCGACGGTGCTGCTGCTGGCGGCGCTCTACCCGGGCGCGGCGGCGGCGATGGCGGGCGAGATCGAGGACATGGCGCTGACCACCCGCGACCTGGAGCCGGCGCTGGCGGCGGTGCTGGACCGGATTGCCGCGGTCGGAGAGGTCACGCCCGGAGAGGGCATGGCCGGGGAGGGCGCGGCCGGGGAGAGTGCGACCGGGGAGGGCGCGGCCGGGGAGAGTGCGACCGGGGAGGGTGCG
>JBCBPG010000067.1:0-11133 GCA_039820865.1 Pseudomonadota bacterium | reverse complement strand
CCGCCGCCAAGCTGCGCCGCGCGCAGGAGGCCGCCGAGGCCGCGCGTCCCTATGCAGACCGCATGAACGCGATGCTGGGCAACCTGGCGCTGACGGCCAAGGACAGCCCGACGGCGCCGAAGCTCTTGCGCGGCACCGGCGATGACAAGGTCCATCTGCTGGTCGTCTGCACGGCCGAGCGCGGGCTCTGCGGCGGCTTCAACAGCCAGATCGTGCGGCTGGCGCGCCACACGATCGACGCGCTGGAGGCCGAGGGCAAGACGGTCAAGATCCTGACCGTGGGCCGCAAGGGCCGCGACCAGCTGCGCCGGTTCCACGGCGACAAGTTCGTGGGCCACGTGGACCTGTCGGGCGTCAAGCGCATCGCCTACGAGAACGCCGCCGCGGTGGCCGAGGACGTGCAGAGCCGCTTTTTCGCGGGCGAGTTCGACGTCTGCACGCTGCTCTACTCGCGCTTCAAGTCGGTGATCAGCCAGATCCCGACGCCGCTGCAGCTGCTGCCGCCCGAGCTGCCCGAGGCCGAACCCGAGCCCGGCGTCGTCTACGAGTTCGAGCCGGACGAGGAGGCGATCCTCGCCGAGCTCCTCCCCAAGAACATGGCGACGCAGGTCTTCATGGCGCTGCTCGAGAACGCGGCGTCCGAGCAGGGCGCGCGGATGGCGGCCATGGACAACGCCACGCGGAACGCCGGCGAGATGATCGACAAGCTCAACCTCGTCTACAACCGCTCGCGCCAGGCCGCGATTACCAAGGAACTCATCGAGATCATCTCGGGCGCCGAAGCGCTCTGACGATCGACACCCGGGGACGGAGAGAACGCATGGCTGCAACAGGCAAGATCACCCAGGTCATCGGCGCCGTCGTCGACGTGCAGTTCGACGGCCATCTGCCCGCGATCCTGAGCGCGCTGGAATGCGACAACCAGGGCAACCGGCTGGTGCTCGAGGTGGCGCAGCACCTCGGCGAGAACACGGTCCGCACCATCGCCATGGATGGCACCGAGGGGCTGGTCCGCGGCGCGCCGGTCACGGACACGGGCGACAGCATCAAGGTGCCGGTGGGTAACGCGACGCTCGGCCGCATCCTCAATGTCATCGGCGAGCCGATCGACGAGAAGGGCCCGGTCGAGGCCGACGAGTACCGCCCGATCCATGGCGAGGCGCCCGATTTCGCGGCCCAGTCGACCGAGGCCGAGATCCTGGTCACCGGCATCAAGGTCGTCGACCTGCTGGCGCCCTATTCGCGCGGCGGCAAGATCGGCCTGTTCGGCGGCGCCGGCGTCGGCAAGACGGTGCTGATCCAGGAGCTGATCAACAACGTCGCCAAGGTGCACTCGGGCTTCTCGGTCTTCGCCGGCGTGGGCGAGCGGACGCGCGAGGGCAACGACCTCTATTACGAGATGATGGACGCGGGCGTCATCAACAAGGACGACCTCAGCCAGTCCAAGGTGGCGCTGGTCTACGGCCAGATGAACGAGCCGCCGGGGGCGCGTGCGCGCGTCGCGCTGAGCGGCCTGACGCTGGCCGAGCAGTTCCGCGACCAGTCGGGCACCGACGTGCTGTTCTTCGTCGACAACATCTTCCGCTTCACGCAGGCGGGCTCCGAGGTGTCGGCGCTGCTCGGCCGCATCCCCTCGGCGGTGGGCTACCAGCCGACGCTCTCGACCGACATGGGCGCGCTGCAGGAGCGGATCACCTCGACCAAGAACGGCTCGATCACGAGCGTCCAGGCGATCTACGTGCCCGCGGACGACCTTACCGACCCGGCGCCGGCGACCTCGTTCGCGCACCTCGACGCGACGACCGTGCTCAACCGCTCGATCGCCGAGCTCGGCATCTACCCGGCGGTGGATCCGCTCGACTCGACGTCGCGTATCCTCGATCCGGAGGTCGTGGGTCGCGACCACTACGATACCGCGCGCCAGGTGCAGTCGATCCTCCAGCGCTACAAGGCGCTGCAGGACATCATCGCGATCCTCGGCATGGACGAGCTGTCGGAGGAGGACAAGCTGACCGTGGCGCGCGCGCGCAAGGTGCAGCGCTTCCTCAGCCAGCCCTTCGACGTCGCCAAGGTCTTCACCGGCTCGGACGGCATCCAGGTGCCGCTGGAGAAGACGATCGACGGCTTCAAGCGGCTCTGCGCGGGCGAGGTCGACCACCTTCCCGAGGCGGCCTTCTACATGGTCGGTGACCTGGACGACGCCATCGCCAAGGCACAGCGTCTCGCCGAGGCCGCCTGATTTCAATGCCTTAGCCGCCGGGTGACGGCCCGGCGGCGCAACCCACGGCAAGGCGGGCGCGTCCCCGCCGCGCGGAGGATCGGATGGCCGAGACCATCAAGTTCGAGCTGGTGAGCCCTTCGGCCAAGCTGGCCTCGACCGAGGCCGTTTCGGTCACCGTGCCGGCGGCCGAGGGCGACCTCACGGCCATGCCGCGCCATGCGCCGTTCCTCTCGGCGCTGCGCCCGGGCGTGATCGTGGTGACGGGCGAGGGCGGCGAGAGCCGCTATGTCGTCACCGCCGGTTTCGTTGAGGTGACGCCGGCCGAGGTGGGCGTCGTGGCCGAGGACGCGGCCGAGGCGGCCAGCGTCACCGGCGACTGGATGGCCACCCGCATCGAGGCGGCCGAGAAGGCGCTTGGCGAGATGGGCGAGGGCGACGAACGCCGCACCGCCGCCGCCCAGCACGTGGCCGATCTCACCACCCTGAAGGGCGTGCTGGGCGTCTGACGCCCGGCCGTGACCGCCACCGGTCCCGGGCCCGCGCGGCCAACGGGCGAGACCCCCACCTTGCCGTCCGCCAGCGGCTGCGCCGGTGTCCACCGGCCGCGGCGCGCGGGACACGCCGGGCACGCATGGTCGTGCGACGCCCCGCCACGGGCTTGCCCGGGAACGCGCGCCGGCCCAGCATGACCGCCGAAGGGGCCTGCGGGGGACGGACCATGACCAGACCGACCGGATTTCTGAGCCTGGCCGTCGCGGCGATGCTGCTGGCGGGCTGCGAGGACGGCATCAAGAACAGCGAGGGCGATCCGCTCTTCGGCAGCACGGTCCCGGACCTCGTCGACCGGCCGATCTCGCCCCTCTCGCCGGCCGAGATCGAGCTGTTCCTGCGCGACAGCACCCTCAGCTACGAGGGCGAGAACCGCACCTGGCACATCTACATCCACGAGGACGGGACGCTGCACGGCCTGTCGGTCACGCCCGACGGCGGTCAGGAGCGCTCGCGCGGCGTCTGGAACGTCAATGAGCGCGGCGAGATGTGCCGTGTCTGGGCCAGCGACTGGGGCGAGGGCCAGAAGGGCTGCGCCAAGGTCTACCGCTTCAACACGGACTATGTCTTCGCCCCCGAGGGCACCGAGATCGAGGACGGCATCCGCCGCAGCCGCTCGCCCGGCGACCCGTTCAAGATCCTCTGACGGCGCGTTCGGCCGGAGCCGGAGAGGGGCGGAGACGCCGTCCGGCGGTGGCGCCGGCTTTCCGGGCCCGGCACGGGAGCCGTGTGCCCGACTTTTTTCCCGCTGTGCTGCAAGGGTTTATGCCGGCTTTCCGGCATGACAACAATCAATCCCGAATCGGCGATACGGCAAAACCGGCGGTTCTGGAGACGCTCTGATGCGCCTTCTGACCGTGAGGGTTGTCGGTCTTCCCGCACCCTCCCGCGTCAGTCTGGGCATGATCCGGTTACCAGGCAGCGAACGCCGGTCAGGCGCATCGCGCAACGCGCCGTTCCCTCCCATCGGCCCTACCGGGGGTCAACGGCGGGGAAGGCGTGATGCCGCGAGGCGAGCGGTCGGTGCGCAGGCGGTTCTCTTGCGCCCTCGTCATCGTTCCCCCCAGGATTGCTGGATCAGGAATCGGTCTTTCCGGAGGTGACGATGCGTGGAGTGATTGCAGGTCTGGTCGGCGTGGCGCTGCTGGCAGGGTGCCAGTCGACAGAGGAGCAGCTGACCGAGGCGGGTACCCAGCCACTGACCGCGGACGAAGTGGCGGCGCTGGTGGTGGGCAACACGCTGTACACGGCGAGCGACCGGTGGCGCCATCACAGCTACTACGCGCCGGACGGCACGGCGGCGGGGCGGACCACCTGGGACGGCGGCGAGGAGAGCGCCTCGGCGGTCTGGGAGATCAGCGAGGACGGGCTCTGGTGCCGCGACTGGGACAACGACTGGGGCGGCGGCGAGTACGGCTGCCAGGCGGTCTATCCGGCGGGTGACGGCGACTACTGGTTCATCCACCGCCGCGGCTCCCATGGCGAGACCAAGGACTTCAAGGTGACCGTTCTGGAGGGCAATCCCGAGGCGCTGTGAGACGCGCTCGGGAGGGGAGCGTGACGGCGCGCTCCCCGCGCCGCGCCCGGCGCGCAGAGGCGCCAGCCGGGCGGGTTCAGCGGCGGATGAGGTCCTCGAACTCGGCGAAGACGGCGCCGTAGGTGTCGCGCTTGAAGGGGACGATGCGCAGGATCAGCTCGTCCGGGGCCATCCAGGTCCATTCGCGGAACTCGCGCTCGTGGGCGTCGAGGTCGATCTGGTCGTCGGTGCCGTCGAAGGCGATCGCGAACCAGCGCTGGGTCTGGCCGCGGAAGCGCCCGCCCCAGAGCCGGCCGACAAGGTGGGTCGGCAGGTCGTAGTCGAGCCACTGCGCGCTTTCGCGGAGGATGCGGACCGAGGTGGCGGGGATGCCCGTCTCCTCGTGGAGTTCGCGGATCGCCGCGTCCTGCGGGCTCTCGCCCGGGTCGATGCCGCCCTGGGGCATCTGCCAGGCCCCGGCGGAACTGTCGACGCGCTGGCCGGCGAAGATGTGGCCCTCCCGGTTCAGCAGCACGATGCCGACACAGGGGCGGTAGGGCAGTGAGGCGATCTTCGAGGAGCGGTTGGCCATCGGTTGGGTCCGGGCTCGGGCGACTGAAGGGGGATGGGCGGACACGTGACGGTCACACCGCGGGCGGCCCCGGTCGAGGCGCCCGCGGTGCGTTTCACGCACCCCACGGTAACGTCGGCGGCAGGGTGCGTGAAACGCACCGCCCGCCCGGCCGCGATGGGCCGGGCGGGCGGCGGGCTCAGTTCTCGGCGCTGCGGTCGTAGACGGAGAGGCCGGTCAGCAGGTCGAGCGCGTAGGCGAGCTGGAAGTCCTCGGCGCGGAGCCGCGCGGTGGCCTCGTGGCGCGCGCGCTCCTCGTTGAGCTGCTCGCGCTCGGCATCCGACAGCGCGGCGTCGAGGCTGCCGCGCAGATCGGCCTCCGAGCGGCGCGGACGAGCCTGCGTCTCCTCCTCGGCCGAGGCGATGCGGCGCTCCTCGACCAGGATGTCCGGCTCGATGCCGAGCGCCTGGATCGAGCGGCCCGACGGCGTGTAGTAGCGCGCCGTCGTCAGCTTGATCGCGCCGTTCTCGCCGAGGCGCATGATCGTCTGGACCGAGCCCTTGCCGAAGGACTTGGCGCCGACGACGATGGCGCGGCGGTGGTCCTGCAGCGCGCCGGCGACGATCTCGGAGGCCGAGGCCGACCCCTCGTTGATCAGCACCACCAGCGGCTTGCCGTTGGTCAGGTCGCCGGGGCGGGCGTTGACGCGGTCGGCCTCCTCGAGGTCGCGCCCGCGCGTCGAGACGATCTCGCCGGTCTCGAGGAAGGCGTCCGAGACCTCGATCGCCTGGCTGAGCAGGCCGCCCGGGTTGTTGCGCAGGTCGACGACGAAGCCCGAGAGGTTGTCGCCGAGCTCCTCCTGCAGCTCCTCGATCGCCTCCTCGAGGTTGCGGTAGGTCTGCTCGTTGAAGGTGGTGATGCGGAGCACGCCGACATTGCCCTCGGTCCGGGCGCGGACGGCGCGGATCGTGATGGTGTCGCGCACGATGTCGACGTCGAAGGGCTCGTCGGCGCCCTCGCGGCTGATCGTGATGGAGATCGTCGAGCCGACGGGGCCGCGCATCTGCTCGACCGCCTCGGAGAGGTTGAGGCCGAGCACGCTCTCGCCGTCGATATGGGTGATGAAGTCGCCGGCCTCGATGCCGGCCTCGGCGGCGGGCGTGTCGTCGATGGGGGCGACGACCTTGACGAAGCCGTTCTCCATCGTGACCTCGATGCCGAGGCCGCCGAACTCGCCCTTGGTCTGCTCGCGGATGTCCTCGAAGTTCTGCGGCGGCAGGTAGGACGAGTGCGGGTCGAGCGAGGCGAGCATGCCGTTGATGGCGGCCTCGATCAGCTCCTCCTCGTTGATCTCCTCGACATAGGTCGAGCGCACCCGCTCGAAGATGTCGCCGAAGAGATCGAGGTTCTCGTAGGTCGAGCGCGCGTCCTCCTGCGCATGGGTGACGGCGACGATCTGGGGCAGGGCTGCGCCGACCGCAGCACCTGCCATGAGAGCGAGGAATGTTTTCCGCATGAGCCTGTCCGTTCGCATCATTGGGTCGCCGCGAACCAGGGTGCCGGGTCGAGCGGCACGCCTTCGCGACGGATCTCCACGTAGAGTTGTCTGATCTCGATCAGATCATTGCCACCGTCTTGTGCAAGTAAAATCTCGGCAGGCGGGGGCAATGGGACCGCGCCATTGGTCGCGGCATCTGCCTCAGGTTGATCGCTGGCAGGGGTCGGCGCAACGGGCAGGCGACCAAGGCTGCCGAGGCGCTCGCCCGGGCGCACGATCTCGCCGATGGCGCGGTCGGCGCTGGCGAGGCCGGCGAGGGTGATCAGCCAGTCGGGCGCGGGCTCGAGGATGACGACGCGGCCATAGCCCTCGAGATGGCCGGCATAGCGGATGGTGGCCGCGACGGGGCTGGTGACCTCGGCCCAGGCGGGGGCCTCGATCACGATGCCGGCACCGGGCGCGCCCCAGGGATCCGGGTCGCCGAAGCGGCCGGTCACCGTGCCCGCGGCGGGCAGGGCGAGCGCGCCGCGGCGCTCCTCGAAGGGGCGGGGCGCGGGTGCCGCGATCTCGGCCGGCGGCGAGAGGTCGGCCAGCGTCTCGGCCAGCGCGCCGACGCTGTCGGCCGCGGCGCCGGCACGGTCGGCCTGCTTCTGCAACAGCCGCCGGGGCGGCAGGTCGGCGCGGCGTTCGTCGAGCGCGATGGCGGTGCGCGCGCGCAGGTCCTGCAGCGCCGCCAGCGTCTCGGTCGCGCCGAGGCGGGCGAGGTCCTGCTCGATCCGCAGCCGGTGCAGCCGGTCGAGCTCGGCCGCGAGGTCGATGCGCCGGCGTTCGAGCGCGGGCGTGACGGCGGCCAGCAGCGTCTCGGCCCGCGCGGCGTCGAGCGGCCCGCCGGGAAAGGCGAAGAGCGCCGAGCGGGGCGCGGTGGACAGCGACTGGAGCGCGGCGATCAGCGCGCCGATGCGCTCGCGCTGCACCGCGATGCCGCCCTGCACGGTGCCCGCCCGCCCGGCGAGGCGGCGCAGGCTGTCGCGGTGGAAGGCAAGGACCGTCTCGTGCGCGCGCACGGCCTGGCCGAGGGCGGCGAGCTGGCCGTCGCCCCGGCCGGCCTCGCGCAGCGCCGTCTCGGCCGCGCGCAGCGCCGCCTCCGCCCCGGCGAGCGCCGCTGCGGGGTCGTCGGTCTGGGCGATGGCCGGGGCAGAGAGCGCGAGGGCGGTCGCGAGGGTTGCGGCCAGGGGGCCGAGGCGGCGCCGGCGGGCGCCCGGGGGGGGCATGGCCGTCAAACCGCGCCCGTGCGGGCCGCCGTGGCGGTCGCGCCGGCCAGGAGGGGCCGGCCGGTCATCGCGGCGGGCTGCGCGAGGCCGAGGAGGGCGAGCAGCGTCGGCGCCACGTCCGCGAGCCCGCCGTCGGTCAGGGCATGGCCGCGGCCGGCGGCGCCCCGCTCGACCAGGATCACGGGCACGCGGTTCAGGGTATGCGCGGTGTGCGGGCCGCGGGTCTCGGGATCGACCATGACCTCGCAGTTGCCGTGATCGGCGATGACGAGCATCGCGCCGCCGGTCTCCTCCAGCGCGGCGAGCGCCCGGCCGAGGCCGGTATCCACCGCCTCGCAGGCGCGGATGGCGGCCTCGACGTCGCCGGTATGGCCGACCATGTCGGGGTTGGCGAAGTTGCAGATGACGAGGTCGGTGCGCGCGCGGATCGCGTCGGCCAGCACCTCGGCCACCTCGGCCGCCGCCATCTCGGGCGCGAGGTCGTAGGTGCGGACCTTGGGGCTGGGGGCCATGTGGCGGCGTTCGCCCGGCTGCTCGGCCTCGGCCCCGCCGTTCAGGAAGAAGGTGACGTGCGGGTATTTCTCGGTCTCGGCGAGGCGGAGCTGGGTGAGGCCGGCGGCGGCGACCGTCTCGCCCAGCGTGTCGGGGATGTCCTGGTCGGCGAACATCGCGTCCATCAGCGTCGAGAGCCGCTCGGAATAGGCGACCATGCCGAGGGCGGCGGCCGGCGGATGCCAGCCGGGGCGCTCGAAGCCGTCGAAATCGGGATCGACGAGGGCGCCCAGGATCTCGCGCGCGCGGTCGGCGCGGAAGTTGAGGCAGAAGACGCCGTCCTGCGGCCCGATGGCGGGGGCGCCGTCGAGCCGGGTGGGGGTGACGAACTCGTCGCTCTCGTCGCGGGCGCGGGCGGCGGCGAGGGCGGCGGCGGTGTCCTCGGCCTCGGCCCCCGGGTCGCCGCCGCCGAGGCCGGCGATGGTGCGCCAGGCGGCCTCGACCCGCTCCCACCGGCGGTCGCGGTCCATGGCGTAGAAGCGGCCGGTGACGGTGGCGACGCGGGTGCCGGGCAGGCCCTCGATCCCGGCGAGGAGGGCGGCGAGCTGCCCCTCGGCCGAGCGGGGCGCGACGTCGCGCCCGTCGGTCAGCAGGTGGAGCGCCACGGGGATGGCGCGGGTGGCGAGGGCGCGGGCGGCGGCGGCGATGTGGCGCTGGTGGGCGTGCACGCCGCCGGGGCTGGCGAGGCCGATCAGGTGGGCGGTGCCGCCGGTCGCGGCCAGGCGGTCGGCGAAGCGGGCGAGCGCGGGGTTGGCGTCGAAGCTGCCATCGGCGATGGCGCGGTCGATGCGGGGCAGGTCCATCCAGACGACGCGGCCGGCGCCGATGGTGATGTGACCAACCTCGGAATTGCCGATCTGCCCGTCCGGCAGGCCGACGGCGGCGCCCGAGGCGGCGAGCGTGGCCGCCGGGCAGGTGGCGGCCAGGCGGTCCATGGTGGGCGTCCGGGCGCGGGCGGGAGCGTTGTCCTCGCCGCCCTCGCGCAGGCCCCAGCCGTCCAGGATGACGAGCACGACCGGGCGGTGGCCCGGGCCGCGGCCCTCGGCGGCATCGTCGGTCGGTGGGGGGGACTGGTCGTTCACGCGCGCCTCCGCGGCTGCCGCTCGGGCCCTTCGGGATGCCGAGGTTCTGTCGCCCGGTGTTTCTATCGCCCGGTGCTTCTATCGCCCGGTGCCGGGGCGCGCCAGCCTCGATGCCGCGCTGCCGCGGAGGGGCGACCGCGAGGTGGCTGGCGGGGGCCCGTTGCGCAGCCTCGGGCCAGCGATCGAGGTGGCCGGTGGCTGTGCGGCGCCGCCTCTCCCGTGGGCGCGCCCCAACCCGTCGCGCGCCCCACCCGCCGCGCGCCCCACCCGCCGATCGCGACCGCCGATCGCGCCCGCCCGGCGACCGCCGCCCGCCCGCCAGGTGCCCGCCGATCGCGCTTGCGAGAGAGGGGGATGGCGACGCTTCGACCCCGTGGCGCGGCGCCCGCCGCCCGCGTCGGCGAGCGACCGGCGCGCGCCCCGCCCGCCCACCCGCGCTGCGCCGGTCGCTCGCCCGTGTCAGGGTCGCGCCCGTATCAGGGTCGGGCCCTGGGTATGGTGGGCGGTGCGGCGTTGCCGCGGTGGCCGGTCAGGCGCGGTGATAGGGGGTGCCGGCGAGGATCGCGGTGGCGCGGTAGAGCTGTTCGGCCAGCATGACGCGGGCCAGCGCGTGGGGCCAGACCATGCGGCCGAGCGACAGGCGGCGGTCGGCGCGGGCCAGGAGCGCGGTGCCGTGGCCGTCGGCGCCGCCGATGGCGAAGGCCGCGCGGCGGGCGCCGCCGTCGCGCAGGGCGGCGAGGAGGCGGGCGAGGCCGGGGCTGTCCAGCGCCTCGCCCCGTTCGTCGAGCGCGATGAGCGTGGCGTCGGCCGCGGCCTCGACGAGGCGCGCTGCCTGGGCGTCGCGGTCGCGGGCGCGACGCTCGTCGATCTCGGCGACGGCGAGGGGGCCGAGGCCCAGCGGACGCCCCGTTGCCGTGGCGCGGGCGGCGTAGTCGGCGGCGAGCGTCGCCTCGGGGCCATCGCGGAGGCGGCCGACGGCGAGGATGTCGAGACGCATCATGCTGTCGCGCGCCCTGCGGCCATCGCTGCAGGGAGCGTCCCGCGCGGCGCCCCGGCGAGGGTTCCGGGGGGCGTCCTGCGGCACGTCCCCCGGGGTCGTGCCGGGTGCAGGGTCAGGCCGGCGGGTGCGCTCAGGCCTGGCGGGCGAGCCGCTGGGGGTCGGGCTGCCACATCTTCTCGATCTGGTAGTACTCCCGCACCTCGGGCCGGAAGAGGTGGATGATGACGTCGCCGGCATCGATCAGCACCCAGTCCGCCGCCTCGCGCCCCTCGACCCGCGGCAGGAGGGCGGCGTCGTGCTTGAGACGCTCGACCAGCTTTTCCGACAGGGCCGCGACATGGCGGCTGGAGCGCCCGGAGGCGACCACCATGAAGTCCGCCATGTCGGACTTGCCGGCGAGGTCGATGTCGACCACGTCCTGCGCGCTGTCCTGATCGAGGGAGGAGACGACCAGCTCGAGCAGCGCCCTGCCGCCGGTCGGGGTGGCCCTGTGCCCGCCAGCGTGGTCGCGTGCGGTCTCGGGCGCGGTGGCTGGGGACGGCGCCGTCCCCATCGCGATCTGTTCAGCCAGAACTGACCTCCGTCATGGTCGCGCGGAGGCCGCCATGGCTCTCCTGGAAACGCGCCGCAGACATCAGGAGAGTAGCCGAGTGCGCGCGGCGCGACAAGACGGGCGCGTCACTGCGGTGTGCGGAGCCCGCGATGGCCGCGGGGCGTGGCGGCCGCGCCGCAGGCGCCCCGGGGTGAGACGCCCGCGTCAGTCGCCAGGGTGAGACGCCCGCGTCGGTCGCCCGCGTCGGTCGCCCGCGTCGGTCGCCCGCGTCGGTCGCCCGCGTCGGTCGCCCGCGTCGGTCGCCAGGGTCAGTCGCCGGT
>JBCBPG010000066.1:0-11144 GCA_039820865.1 Pseudomonadota bacterium | reverse complement strand
TCTCGGAGTCCTCGCGGATGGCGTCCAGCACCTCCTCGACAGCGTGACCCTCGCGGATCGAGAACTCGGGCGTGATGCCGGAGAGCGCGCGCAGTTCCTCGGCAAGCTCGGACAGGCGGGCCTCGGCGCGCTCGCGGCCCTCGGCGCGCATCACCTCGGCCACGCCCATCCAGTGCTGGAACTCCTCGGGCGGGATCACGTAGAGCATCAGGACGCCGCCGCCCGTGCGGCTGGCGCGCCGCGCGGCATAGCGCATCGCCTGCTGGCATTCCGGCGTGTCGTCGACGACGACCATGAACTTGCGCATCGGCCCGTTCCCCGTTCCCAGTTCCGTCGCCCGGCGCCGTCGAGCGGCCGGGTCGCCAGCGCACCTGCGGGCGCTGCGGCAGGCTGTCGCGGACCCGGCAGTCTGTCCCGATGGGGGGCATCCCTGCAAGGGTGGCAAACATTCTGCACGCCAGCGCAAGGCACCCTCATCGAGCGGCGGAATTGATGCCACAGCGCGCCGGGTCCATCTCGGCTCCAGCGAAACGCACGCGCCTGCGGCCCCGCCGCACGGCTGCCGAGGAGGACATGCCATGGGCAACGACATCATCGGGATGCACCACGTCACCGCCATCTCGGGCGACGCGCAGGCGAACCACGACTTCTACGTCAAGGTGCTGGGCCAGCGCATGGTCAAGAAGACCGTGAACTTCGACGCGCCCGACGTCTACCACCTCTACTACGCCGACTATGCCGGCACGCCGGGCACGGTGATGACCTTCTTCCCGTTCCAGGGGGCGCGCCGGGGCCGGGTCGGCCGCGGCCAGGTGACCGAGACGTTCTATGCGGTACCGACGGGCAGCCTCGACTACTGGGCCGCGCGGATCGCGGCGCATGGCGGCACCGTGCTGGGCCGGGGCGAGGCCTTCGGCGAGGCGCGGCTGGTGGCGAGCGATCCCGAGGGCCTCGGCCTCACGCTGATCGAGCGGGCCGACGACCGCGACCCCTGGACCGGCACGGTGCCGGCGGCGCAGGCGGTGCGCGGCTTCGCGGGCGTGGCGCTGGGCGTCGGGCAGGAGGGGTCGATGCGCGCGATCCTCGAGGGCGTCTTCGGCTATGAGCGCGTCGGCGAGGAGGCGGCCGGGGGTGCAACGCGCATCCGCTATGCCAAGCCGGGCGAGCCGACGGCGGTGGTCGAACTGGTGATCGACCCCGCGATGCCCGAGGGGGTGGAGGCCGCGGGCACCGTCCATCACGTCGCCTTCCGCGTGGCCGACCGGGCGGCGCAGAAGCGCGTGCAGGCGGCCTCCGCCGCAGCGGGGCACCGCGTGACGCCGCAGATCGACCGCGACTACTTCTGGGCCATCTACTTCCGCACGCCGGAGGGGATCCTGTTCGAGGTGGCGACCGACGAGCCGGGCTTCGACCGCGACGAGCCGGTGGAGACCCTTGGCGAGTCGCTGAAACTGCCGAGCCAGCACGAGCATCTGCGCCCCGCGCTGGAGCGGAGCCTGCCGGCGCTGGTCGCGTGAGGGGGGCGTGATGGACATGGGGCTGGACGACTACGTCCACACGGTCGAGCAGGGCGAGGGCGAGAGCGCCGCGACCCTCCTCATGCTGCACGGCACGGGCGGGGACGAGCGGCAGATGGCCGGGCTCGGCCATGCGCTGGCCGATGCGGCGCTGCCGGGGGCGGCGGTGATGTCGCTCCGCGGCGATGTGAGCGAGGGGGGCGCGGCGCGCTTTTTCCGCCGCCGGGGCGAGGGGGTCTACGACATGGCCGACCTCGCCCGCGCGACGGCCAAGATGGCGTCCTTCCTGCCCCGCGCGCTGGACGCCCATGGGCGCGATCCGGGCCAGACGGTGGCGATCGGCTTTTCCAACGGCGCGAACATCGCCGCGTCGGTGCTGTTCGGCGAGCCGGGGATGCTGGGCGGCTGGGTGCTGATGCACCCGCTGATCCCCTTCACCGTCGACATGGAGCGGGCCGAGGGCACGCGGGTGCTGGTCACGGCCGGGCGTCACGACCCGATCTGCCCGCCGGCCGAGACCGAGCGGCTGGTGCGCGCGCTCGAGACCTCGGGCGCGGACGTGACGCTCACCTGGTACGACGGCGGCCACCAGCCGGGCCAGGCCGAGCTTGCCGACATCGCCCGCTGGCTGATCGGGTGAGACGGGCCCCGCGCACTGCGCCATAGGGTGGGCGGGCGCCGCGTGATAGCCTTTCCCCCGGCGCTGCAGGGTGGAGGGCGCGATGCGGTGGTTGCTCGCCGTGCTGATCGTGGGCGTGCTGGCCTGGCCGTCGGCGGCGCGCGAGCGCGTCGCGCTGGTGATCGGCAACGGCGCGTACAGCCATGCATCTGCGCTGAAGAACCCGGTCGGTGATGCGACGGCGATCGCGGGAGCGCTGGAGCGGCTCGGCTTCGAGGTCGTGCTGGGCACCGATCTCGACATGGGGCAGACGACGGGCCTGCTGCACCGGTTCGCACGGCAGGTGCGCGAGGCCGAGGTGGTGCTGTTCTTCTATGCCGGCCACGGGATCCAGGTGGACGGCGAGAACTACGTGCTGCCCGTCAATGCGCGGATGACGGAGCTGCTGGACCTGGAATTCGAGGCGCTGGCGGTCGAGCGGGTGCTGGACCAGATGCGCCGTGCCAGCCCCGACCGCGACGGCCGCTCGCAGGCGGCCAAGATCGTGCTGCTGGATGCCTGCCGCGACAACCCGTTCCACGAGAGCCTGGCGCGTTCGGTCGAGGCGACGCGGTCGGGCGCCCATGTCGGGCGGGGCCTGGCCGAGATCCGGCCCCGCGGCTCGGGCGGCTACCTGATCGGCTTTGCGACCGATCCCGGCGACGTGGCCTATGACGGCGCGGGCGCGCACAGCCCCTATACCGCGGCGCTGCTGGCGCATCTCGAAACCCCGGGGCTGGAGATCCGACAGGTGATGCAGCGCGTCGGCAGAGCGGTGCATGGCACCACCGACGCGCGCCAGCAGCCCTGGACCGTGACCTCGCTGAACGACCCCCTCTACCTGGCGCCCGGGGGCGGATCTGCCGCCACAGGCGCCTTCGGCGTTGCCTCCGGCGCGACCGGCGCCGGTGCTGCCGGCACGCCCGGTGGTCTTGCGGAGGGGCGTGCGGACGGGCGTTCGGTTGGGGGCGGTGGAGGCGGTGAGGGTGCCGGGCGGGCGGACACGGACGAGACGACCCTGGCGCGCGACCGGGCGCAGTGGGAGGCGGCCGAGGCCAGCGGGCATCTCGACGACTACCGCCTCTATCTCGACCTGAACCCTGACGGTGCCTTTGCCGCCTTCGCCCGCGCGCGCATCGCCCGGCTGGAGCGCGCGGCGACCGCCCCGCCGGCCGCAGGCGGCGCAGGTCCCCCCGGGCGCATTCCTCAAGACGCCACGGAGGGCGGGTCGCCGGGCGGTGCGGCCGGCGACGCCCTCGCCCTGTCCCCGTCCTGGCCCTGGGCGCGGGACGACGTCCAGGACCCGATCGGAGAGGCGACACCGCTGCGCCCGGACCCGTCGGCGCTCGAGGCTGCGCTCGACCTCGACCGCGCCGCGCGCCGCACGGTGCAGCGCCGCCTCTCGCTTGCCGGCCACGATCCGGGCGGTATCGACGGGGTCTTCGGGCGGGCCACGCGATCGGCGATCGAGGCCTGGCAGCGGGCATCGGGACTGACGCCGAGCGGTTATCTCGACGCCGAGCAGATCGCGCGGCTGGAACGCGAGACCGACGACGCGCTCGAGGCCTGGACCGCTGCCGAGCGGGCCCGCCGGACCCCCCCGTCGCGCGACGTCGCGCCGGCCGAGACCTATTCGGCCTATGCCTACTGCTCGATGACCGGTGTGCAGGGCTATGGCTACGGCAATGACCGCTACACGGCCGCCCGCAATGCCGCGCTCGACTGCCAGAACAATGGCGGCATCGCCGAGTGCTGCATCAATGGCACGATCAACATCGACTGACGCCGGTCGATTCCGGGGCCGCCGGTGTTCGGCTGGCCCAAAAGCCGCCATCTCCATCGGCCAGATTGAAGGTGGCAGGGTTATTGGCACGTCTCTGCGCTGGCACTTGGGATATCAAGAAAAAACGATGAAATTTGAGCTGGCCCCGGGCGTCGGGCGCCTGGATTTGAAGGGCGACGGCGACCTCGTCATCTGGAGCGTGATCGGCGTCTTCGTGCTGCTGATCCTGATCGCGAGACGATTCAAGGCCCGTCGGCCACGGTGGAAGCGGCGCGACAGGCGCACCGCGGCGAACCCGGACCTCGCCAGGCTGATGCGGCGCCCGGCACGGATCGGCGGGCCGACGCCGCCCCGGCGGTCGATGGCGGATCCAGCGGCGCAACTCGCGGTGGTCTCGCAGGTCGGGTTCGAGCGCTGGCCGCTGCTCAACCAGTCCGAACGGCGGCTCTTCCGGTTCGTCGAGCGCTGCCTGGCGCCCTGGCCGGACTACCGGGTGATGGCGCAGGTGAGCCTGGGCGAGGTGATCCGGCCGAGGGCGCAGGGCGATGACGACCGGCGCCGGGACGCCATGGCCTCGGTCAACTCGAAGCGCATCGACATCGCGGTGATCGACCCGGAGGGTTTGCTGGCGCTGGCCATCGAGTACCAGGGGAGCGGTCATCATCGCGATGGCGCGTTCCTGCGCGATGCGGTGAAACGCGAGGCGCTGCGCCGGGCCGGGGTCACGATGCTTGAGGTCGAGACGGGCGCGGCACCGGCGGTGACGCGCCTGCGTCTCCTGGAGGCGCTGCGGCTGCCGGCGGTCGGTGCGCAGGACGCGGGCGATGCCGGGCGGCAGGCCGGGCCGCGATCCGGCGAGCGCGAACCGGGCCGGGCGCCCTCGATGTCGGCCCCCGACGGGTCGGGCTGGGGCGGGTAGGGCTGAGGCAGGTCGGGCTGGGGCGGGCGGCAACCGGACGTTGGCACGGGCGCCCTGCCCGCCCGCGTCAGGATAGGCCCACGGGCATGAACATCCCGTTGCGTCCGCGCGTCCAGCACCGTTCGCCGAAAGGTAACGGGATCGCGTCAAAGATGACGTGGGAGGGCGCGAGGATTGGCGTCTCCGTTCGGTCGGAAGCCGCTCTAGGGGCGGAGGAAGCCGACGGCGTCGTGGACCTGGGCCAGGATAGGGTCGGCGATGGCGGCGGCGCGGCTGGCGCCGTCGGCGAGGAGGCGGTCGATCTCGGCCGGGTCGGCGTTGAGGCGGCGGACCTCGGCCGCGATGGGGGCGAGGTGGGCGACCGCGACCTCGGCGAGCGCGGGCTTGAAGGCGCCGAAGCCCTGGCCGGCATGCTCGGACAGGACGTCATCGGTGCTGCGGCCGGTGAGCGCTGCGTAGATGCCGACGAGGTTGCGGGCCTCGGCGCGCTCGGCGAGGCCCTCGGGCGTCTCGGGCAGGGGATCGGCGTCGGTGCGGGCCTTGCGGATCTTCTGCGCGATGGTGTCGGCGTCGTCGGTCAGGTTGATGCGGCTCATGTCCGAGGGATCGGATTTCGACATCTTTTTTGTCCCGTCCCTCAGGGACATGACCCGGACTGCCGGGCCCTCGATCATCGGTTCGGGGAGGGGGAAGAAGTCTGGCACGCCGAAGTCGAGGTTGAACTTGGTGGCGATGTCGCGGGCAAGCTCGAGGTGCTGTTTCTGGTCCTCGCCGACGGGGACATGGGTGGCGCGGTAGGCGAGGATGTCGGCGGCCATCAGCGCGGGGTACATGTAGAGCCCGCCCGAGGCCTTCTCGCGGTCCTTGCCGGCCTTGTCCTTGAACTGGGTCATGCGGTTCAGCCAGCCGAGGCGGACGACGCAGGACATCACCCAGCCGAGCTGGGCATGGGCCGCGACGCCGGACTGGTGGAACAGGATCGAGCGCGCGGGATCGAGGCCGCAGGCGATGTAGGTGGCGGCGAGCTCGCGGGTGGCGGCGCGCAGGCCCTCGGGCTCCTGCCAGGCGGTGATCGCGTGCAGGTCGACGATGCAGTAGACCGTCTCCATGCCGCTGTCCTGAAGCTCGACGAAGCGTTTCACGGCGCCGAGATAGTTGCCGAGGGTCAGCCGGCCCGAGGGCTGGACGCCCGAGAAGACGCGGGGCGTATGGCGCGGCGCGGCGCTCTCGGCAGCCGTCTGGGCGGGGGGGTGATCGGTCATCGGTCGGGCCTTCGTCGGTGGTGCGCACGGCGGCATTGCAGGGCGGTCCGGCGCCGGTCGCGCGGCGGGGCCTGTCGGCGCCCCGTCTAGCGGCCGACCGGCGGCCTGCCAAGCGGCGCGCGCGCGGGCCCGGCGGGGAGGCCTCATAGCCGGCAGTGGTCGCGTGGCGGCGGGTGGCGGCCCCTTCGACGGCCGGCGGTGCATTGCACGCACCCGGCGCGGCGGGGGTGGTGATCGCGCCGTCGCGGACACCGGGTGCGGCGGCTTAGCCCTTGTGGGGGCTGGTTTCCGGGGGCGCGGCAGGCTAGGGGCGGAGCATGCCGCTGTCGCCCAACCGCATCGCTCCCGGCACGCCGCCGATGAACGCACCGGTCCACCCGCTCCTCTGGGCGATGGTGGGGAGCTGGGCGCTGATCTATGCGGTGGGGCTGTTGGCCGAGCGGGGGGTGCTGCCGGGGATGCTGGCGCCCTGGGTCTTGTGGACCGCCTTTGCCTTTTTCGACGTCAAGCTCGACCAGGCGCTGGCGGGCCAGGGGATCGATCTGCAGCTCGTGTGGTCGACGGTGACGCATGCGTTCCTGCATGGGAGCTGGCTGCATCTGGGGCTGAACGGGGCGGCGTTCCTGGGGCTGGGACATGCGCTGACGCGGGATGCGGGGATCTGGCCGGTGATGGCGATCTTTGCGCTGACGGCGGCGGCGGGGGCGCTGACCTTCGGGCTGGTGACCGAGACGCAGGTGCCGCTGATCGGGGCCTCCGGCGCGGTCTTCGGCTTTCTCGGCACGCTGACGGCCTGGCAGGAGCGCTGGCTGGCCGAGCGGGGGGCGCCGCGTGATCCGATCTGGGCGCGGGTGGCCGGGGTGATCGCGATCAACCTGCTGATGGGCTTTGGCCTCGGCGGGCTGGCGATCGCCTGGGAGGCGCATCTGGGCGGCTTCGCGGCCGGCTGGATCCTGGCCTATCTGTTTCCGCCGGCGCTGCGGGCGCGGCGGGTGCGGGAACGCTGGCGCTGAGCCTGGCGCTGAGCCCCCGGTGAGCCTGGAGTGAGCCTGGAGTGAGCCTTGGGGGGCTGGCTGGAGGCAGGATGCGCGCGCCCGGGCAACGCCAGGTGGCGCCAGGGTTGCTGGAGCGGGCGCTGGACGATCTGGAGGTCCAGTACCGTCAGCGTGAACCCTATGATACTGCGTGGCTTTTCGGGGTGCCTCGGCGCGGTGTTGCGCGATCTTAACCACTTTTCCGGCGCCTGAGGGCGGCCTTGAGGTCGGCGGGGCGATAGGCGCCGAGGGCGGTGCAGGCGAGCGCGTAGGTCGCCATGCCGGCGGCAACGATCCCGGCGAGGGCGAGGGCGGCGGTCGCGGGCGGCAGGTCCTCGGCGAGGCTGGCGAGGGCGAAGACGGCGGCGCCCATGATCACGCTGGCGGCGAGCATCCGGGGCCAGCGCCGGGCGAGGCGCGGATCGGGGGCGGTGGCGCCCTCGATCCGGCGGGCGCCTTGCCAGAGAAGCGCGAGCTGCAGCCAGGCGGCGGCGACGGCGCCCGCGGGGGCGGCGAGCCAGCCGATGAGCGGGATTGCGCCGACCGCCACGACCAGGTTCGCGAGCATCGACCAGGCGGCGTAGCGCAGCGGGCTGCGCGTGTCGTGGCGGGCAAAGAAGGCGGGCTGGAGCACCTTGGCCAGCACGAAGGCGGGCAGGCCGAGGGCGTAGACGGCCAGCGCCAGGGCGGTGGCCTGGGTGTCCCCGGCCGTGAAGGCGCCGCGCTCGAACAGGACGGCGACGACGAGGCCGGGCATGGCGAGGAGCGCCGCGGTGGCCGGCAGCGTCAGCGCGAGCGCGAACTCGGCCGAGCGGGCCTGGGCGTCAAGCGCGGCCCGGGCGTCGCCCGCGCGGAGGTGGCGGGCGAGGGTCGGCAGCAGCACGACGCCGATGGCGACGCCGATCAGGCCGAGGGGCAGCTGGTAGACGCGGTCGGCGAGCCAGAGCCAGCCGATCGCCCCCTCCCAGTAGCTGGCGACCTGGCGGCCGATCACCAGGTTGATCTGCATGACCCCGCCGGCGAGCGCCGCGGGGGCGGCGATGATGGCGAGCTGGCGAAGCTCGGGCGTGAGCCGGGGGCGGCGGGGGACGACGGGCAGGCCCGCGCGGGCGGCGGCCCACCAGACGAGGGCGAGCTGGGCGATGCCGGCGGCGACGACGCCCCAGGCGAGCCAGGTGCCGGCGGCGCGCTGGGCGGGGGTGATGCCGTCGACGGCGGCCCCCTCGGGCGCGGTGGCCCAGGCGCCGGCGAGGGCGGCGATCAGGATCACGTTGAGGAGGACGGGCGCGGCGGCGGCGGCGGCGAAGCGGCCGAGCGAGTTGAGGACGCCCGAGAGCAGTGCGGCGAGCGAGATCGCCAGGATGTAGGGAAAGACGATGCGGCCGAGATCGGTGGCGAGCGTGAAGCGGGCATCGTCGGCCGTGCCGGAGGCGAGCGCGAGGACGAGCCAGGGCATGGCGGCCTGCGCCACCAGGGTCAGGACGATCAGGACGGTGGCGAGGCCGGCGAAGGCGTCCTCGGCGAAGCGGCGGGCGTGTTCGCGGCCGTCGCCTTCCAGCCTGGCGGCGAAGAGGGGGACGAAGGCGGTGTTGAACGCGCCCTCGGCGAAGAAGCGGCGGAAGAGGTTGGGCAGCGTGAAGGCGACGAAGAAGGCCTCGGCCACCGGCCCCGCGCCGAGGATGGCGGCGATGGCCATGTCGCGCGCAAAGCCGAACACGCGGCTCAGCATCGTCCAGGCACCGACGGTGAAGAACCCGGCGAGGAGCCGGGCGGCGGCGCTCACCCTGAAGGCCCCCCCGCGCCGTCGAGGGTGTCGGTGCCGGTGTCGGTGTCGATGTCGGTTTCCGCGGCCATCTCCTGGTCGGCCCCGATCGCGCCGGCGGCGATGGCCTGTTCCAGCGCGCGGGCGAGGCGGCGCTGTTTCTGCGGGCTGTGGATCTTCAGGCCGAACAGGTCCTTGACGTAGAAGACGTCGACCGCGCGTTCGCCATAGGTCGCGATGATCGCGGTGAAGATGTTGACGTTCTGGGCCGCGAGCGTGCGGGCGAGGACGTGCAGCAGGCCGAGGCGGTCGCGGGCGTTGACCTCGATGACGGTGTAGAGTTCGGACGCGTCGTTGTCGAAGACCACCTGTGTGGGCACGGTGAAGGGGCGTTCGCGCGCGCGGTCGCGCTGACGCTCGGCGATGGCCTCGCGGGCGACGACCTCGCCGCGGAGGGTGCGGGCGATGGCGCGTTCGAGGCGCGGCAGGCGCGACGCCTCGAAGGGCCGTCCCTCGGCATCCTGGATCCAGAACATCGCGCAGGTCATGCCGTCGGCGGTGGTGTAGCTGCGCGCGTCGACGACGCTGGCGCCCGCGATGGCGAAGGCGCCGGCCATGCGGCTGAACAGGCCGGGATGGTCGTCGAGGTAGAGCGCGGCGACGGTGACGTCGCGTGCGGGGTCGGGGCGGAAGCGGGTGACGATGCGGTCCGACGCCTCGGCCCCTGCCTCGCGCGCCATGGCGGCGAAGATCGCCTGCGCCGGCGTGTCGAGGCCGAGCCAGTATTGCGGGTAGTGGCGTTCGAGCTCGGCGGCGATGGTGTCGCCATCCCAGGGCTCGGCGGTCTCGGCGCGCAGCACCTCGGCCAGCGCCTCGCGCGCCTCGCGGATGCGCGCGGCCTGCGAGGACTTGATGTCGCCGCCGCCGGTCAGCACGGCGCGGGTGTCCCAGTAGAGCTTGCGCAGCAGCTGCGCCTTCCAGTTGTTCCAGACGCCGGGGCCCACGCCGCGGATGTCGCAGACGGTGAGGATGAGGAGGAGGCGCAGGCGCTCCGGGCTCTGCACCACGCGGGCGAAGTCGCGCACGGTGACGGGGTCGGTGATGTCGCGTTTCTGGGCGACGTCGGACATCAGCAGGTGGTGGCGGACGAGCCAGATCACCAGCTCGGTCTCGCTGTCCGAGAGGCCGAGGCGGGGGCAGACGGTGGCCGCGATGCCGGCGCCCGCGATCGAGTGGTCCTCCGGCCGGCCCTTGCCGATGTCGTGCAGCAGCAGCGCGACGTAGAGCACCCGGCGGTTGACGCCCTGGCGCGCGATCTCGGAGGCGACGGGGTGCTCCTCGCGCGCCTCGCCACGCTCGATCCGGGCCAGCGTGCGGAGGGTTTCGAGGGTGTGCTCGTCCACCGTGTAGTGGTGGTACATGTTGAACTGCATCATCGCGACGACGGCGCCGAACTCGGGCAGGAAGCGGCCGAGCACGCCGGTCTCGTTCATGAAGCGCATCAGCCAGTCGGCATGGGCCTTGTCGGTCAGCATCTCCATGAACAGACCGTTGGCGATCGGGTCCTGGCGCACGGTCTCGTCGATGAGGTCGATGTGGCGGGTGATGGCGCGCATCGCCTCGGGGTGGATGCGGGCATCGGCGCGGGCGGCCTCGTGGAACAGCTCGAGGATCCGGACGGGATCCTCGGAGAAGGCGGCCGGGTCGGTGAGCGAGAGGCGGCCGTCACGCACGGTGAAGACCTGGCCGACCTGGCGCTCGCCGGCGGTGAGCGACATGGCGCGCAGCAACGTGGAGAAGCGGGGCCGCTCCTTGGCGTGCTGGGCCTCGAGCGCGGCCGAGAAGATGCGGGTGAGATCGCCCACGTCCTTGGCGTGGCGGAAGTAGCGGTGCATGAACAGCTCGACCGCCCGGCGGCCGTCAGCGTCCGTGTAGCCCATCCGCTGGGCGATCTCGACCTGGCGGTCGAAGCTCAGCACCTCGGTCGCGCGGCCGGCGAGGTCGTGCAGGTGGTTGCGCACGGCCCAGAGGAACTTGGCCGCCTCGGCGAAGCGGGCGACCTCCTCCTCCTCGAAGACGCCGAGGGGGCAGAGCTCCCAGGCCTTTTCGACGCGGTAGAGGTAGCGCGAAATCCAGTGGAGGGTCTGGAGGTCACGCAGGCCGCCCTTGCCCTCCTTGACGTTGGGCTCCAGCAGGTAGCGCGAGCCGC
>JBCBPG010000065.1:0-11168 GCA_039820865.1 Pseudomonadota bacterium | reverse complement strand
TCGATCGCCGCAGCACCGCCGCGTCAGTGTCGGCCGGGCGGGACGGGACCGAAACGGCGACGGTGTCCTGCCGCCTTCCGACCGATCCCGCTGCCGGGCGAGCCTGCGCAGTCCGCGCACAGCCGGTCCCGCCGCCCGAGGCCATGGGCTGGGCGCCACACCCCGCGGGGATGCCAGCCCGCGGTCCGGGCAGGAGACGCCTCGCTGCATGCCGGACGCGGCGCGTCGACGCTGTCCGCCGGGGCGCCGGTCCTGCACGCCGGCGCCGGCGCCGGCGCGGCGTGGCCGGCACCGGGGGCCCGGACCCCAAGGCCGGCTCGGGTCTGCCATCGGGCATCAGGGGTGGCACCGGGGTCCATCCGGCCGTGGACAGCCCTGCCCGCCGGGCAACGCCCCCGGCCGCGGTCCCCGGCCCCGGCCGGGCGCCACGCGCGGGCACGGCCCGCGCCGGAGATGGCGCCGGTCGGGACAGGAGGCCCGACGCCCTCCGCCCGCCTCCAGCAGCATCCGCGCCCGCGGACCGCCCCCTGCCCGGTTCGACCGCCGTCGATGGCGTGACCGCGCCAGGCACCCGCGCCGTGGCACCCGCGACCAGCCACAGGGCCATGCCGAACCGTGCCTTCCGCGACGCAGCGCCACCGCTGCCGGGACCGCCTGGCGGGAGGGACCGTCCCGCCTCAAGGCCCTTGCCCGGCGCTCCCGACCCTGGCGCCCCGAAGCCGGGCGAGCGGCGCGCCTGCGGGGCGGGATCGGCCGCGCGAACCGACCCCGCCGGCAACGGTGCGAGGCGGCCGCGGTGATCGGAAACGAGCGGATGCAGCGCCTTCAGCCAGCCCCCGTCATCGGGCGGATCCGATGCCCGGCCGCGCCCGACACCGTCTGACGGATCGGGCGCACCGACCGGCGTCGCGCCAGCCGGGACCGTCTCGCCCCGGCGACGGCCGGTCGACGCCGTCGCCTCTCCCGGCCCCGACATCTCGGGCAGCGGCCTGGCGAGATAGGCTGAGACGCGGGCGCGGTAAGTCCTTGCGAGAGAGGGTGTTCTGGAGTGGTAGTGGCCCGCTGCCCGAGACCAGTCACCGGCTTCCGCGAAGAGCCGGGCAAGGAAGTCGGCCGCATAGTCCGCGTTGACCACTGGGTCCAGCAGCATCGCCGGGTCGGCGACCGCATCGCCGTGCCAGCGCAGGTTGATCTGGAAGCAGCCTACATCGACGTTGCGCCCGCCCCCCGCCAGCACGCCGTCGAGCGCGCGGCGCGCCGCCTCGCGGTCCTCGAAGTATCGACCGTCTCCGGCGACGTTCAGCGTCCAGGGCCAGGCTGTCCCGCCACGGCCGCTCTCGACCAGGGCGATCGCGGCCATCAGGGGAAGCGGCACGCCATGGCGCCGGGCAGCCCGATCTGCGGCTTCGAGGCAGGACACCGCAGCGGCGGGCGACGCACCCAGCATGAGGACCAGGCAGGCGAGCGCCGGGGCGAGCCAGGCATGGCCGCGCCGCGCCATTGGACCGACGGGCCGCTGCCCTGCATCGGGGCCGCCCATCAGCCGCCTGCCACGATTGCCGGGATCAGCCCATCCTGGAAGAGGCCGACGAGCTGGCGCAGCATGAAGCCAAGGGTCAGCACGAAGACGATGAGGATCGCAGCCAGCTTCGGCACGAAGGTCAGCGTCAGTTCCTGCACCGAGGTGAGCGCCTGGAAGAGGCCGATCACCAGGCCCGTCACCAGCGCCACCACCAGGATCGGCATCGCGATCACCACGCCGACCCAGACTGCCTCGCGCATCAGCGCGATCACCGCCGCCTCCCCCATGGCGCAGCTCCGCCTCAGACCGGCATGCGCAGGATTTCCTGGTACGCCTCGACCACGCGGTCGCGGACCACCACGGCGGTCTCCAGCGCCAGTTCCGCACTGGTCAGCGCCTGGACCAGCCCCTGCATGTCGCCGCGACCGTCCATCGTGGCGACTGCCGCGCTCTCGCCGGCCGCCAGGTTCTCGCCGAGCCCCCGGGCAGCGGCGGCCAGTGCCTCGGAAAAGGCGGGAACGCCGCCGGGCGCCTCCGGCCGGATCGCGCTGCCGCGGGCGGCACCGTAGAGGTCGGCGGCGAGACTGGTCTCGGTGATCATGGGCTTCTCCCGTTTCGATCTGGTCGGGGCGGTCCGGCGGCCTCAGCCGCCTGGCCGTTCGGTTTGCGCGTTCATCGGCGGAGGAGATCGAGCAGGCTGCCGCGCATCCGGCGCGCCTGCTCGAACACGTTCAGGCTGGCCTCGTAGGCGCGGTGCGCCTCGCGCGCATCGGCCAGCTCGATGATCGGGTCGACGTTCGAGCCCGGGCGCATGCCGCGCGCATCCGCCATCGGGTGGCCGGGCTCCAGAACATCCGCCACCGGCCGCCGGTCGAGCGTCACCGGCCCCGGCGAGATCCGCACCGCGCCGTCGGCCTGGTCCATCGCTGCATCGAAGCTCGTCAGCCGCCGACGGAAGCCCGGCACGTCGGCACCGGCAATGTTCTCGCTGACCAGCCTCAGGCGGAAGCTCTGCGCATCCATCGCGCTGCCCGCTGCCGCCATCGCTCTCGAGAGATCATCCATCGCGCTCACCGCGGCCGGCTGAGGCCGAGGCGCATCAGGTCGATCGCCTTCTGCCAGACGGCGAGCGCCATGCGATGCTGCGCCTCCGCCTCGGCGCCCATCACGGCCTGCGTCTCCAGCGCGGAGGAGTTGCCGTTCGGCGCAGCCGGCACGGTCATGGTCGCGCTCTCGACCCCCGGCGCGGGGCCGAAGCCGAAATGGCCCGCGCGCGTGGCGCGCATCGCCCCGGGGCCCGGCGACGCCATGTCACCCGCGGGATCCAGGTGGCGGGCGATGTAGCCGTCGAAGGGCATCATGTCGCGCGCCTCGTAGCCCGGCGTGCTGGCCTGGGCCACATTCTCCGCCACCAGCCGCTGACGCGAGGCGGCGTAGTTGCCGAGCGCCTGCGCACCGCGGAAGATCGTCAGGTCGTCATACATCGCGCGCTCCATTCTTGGCGCTTCGACGGTGGTTTATCGGGGAATGCTGAAGATCCCCTTAGCGCCCGGCGGCCTCACCCGATGCCCGACAGGATCAGGTTGGCGATCGCTCCGCCGCCGAGCGCGCCGCCCCCCAGCGTCCCGCCGCCGGCACCGAGCCCGGCCTCCGCCTCGGCGCGAAGCAGGAAGCGCGAGACCGCGTCCTCGCGCACCGAGGCGTCGGTAAAGATTGCGGGGCTGTCGCCACCGAAGACCTGGCGCGCGCGCTCCGAGAGACGGTCGGCCTGGGCATCGACGTCCAGCGCGCCGAAGCTGTCGGGCAGGCCGAGGGCGCCGAAGACCACGCGGCGCAGCGGCTCGCTGCCGATCACGCGGAACCAGCCGGCGCGCTCGACACCGGGCTCGCCCGCCACCGTTTCGATCTCGCGGCGGAAGTTGAGCGCGAGGCGCAGGTTCACGTCCTGGTCACCCACCGCGCGCTCGAACTGGCGCTCTACGAAGGCGTCGGCGACCTCGCGGCGCACATCGCCCAGCACCAGCCGGTTGCCGAAGTCGAGGCCCAGCGTTTCGGAGAAGCGGCGCCAGGCCGGGTCGACCAGCTTGTTGGCCAGGCTGTCGGGGTCGAGCGTGCCTTCCTCGAGCACCCGGCGGATCAGCGCGCGCTTGTTGATCTCGTCTTCCAGCCCGAAGGCCGAGAGCGCGACGCTCAGCAGCTCGCGATCGGCGACCAGTTCCTCGGCCGAGGTGATCTCGCCGGCGCGGGTGATGAAGGCATCGGCCGCCCGCTGGATGTCGGGGCGGCGCGAAAAGGTGTCGAGCTGGCGCTCGGCCGTCGCGTCCAGCAGGCGCAGGCCAGCAAGGCCACCGATCGGGACGACGGGCTGGAAGCTCATTGCCCTGCCGCCCGCTTGCCGACGCCCGCGCCCTCGTCAAGGACCGGACCAGCGGGGTTCGACGCCGTACCGGTGCCGCTGGCGCGCTCCAGCAGCCCGGCCTCGACCGGCAGCAGGCGGCGCAGCTGGCGCAGGCAGGCATAGAAGTTCCGCCGGCGCAGCTCGAACAGCGCGTCGTCCAGCGCCTCGGCCCCCTCGACCCCGGCCAACGCCGCGCGCAGCTGCTCGATCCCGCGGTCGAGGTCGCGCGCGGCCTGTTCCGGCTCCGCCTCGCCCGCGACTGCCAGCTGGGCGACATAGCAGACGCGCTTCACCGGCGTGTCGACCTCGTCGGGATGGATGGCGTCGCGCAGGCGCAGGATCTTGGCGTCGGGCGTCTTGACGATCAGCCGGGCGTTGCGGTCGCCGTTCTGCATGACGACGCCATTCACCAGGATCTGCTCGTGGGCACGCAGCTTGAGGATGAGGCCCGGCATCGGTCGTTTGTCCTTTCTCGCCCGGTTCCGGGCCCTCCCCGGCCGGGTCGCGGTCGCGCGGGCCCCGAAGGGCGCCGCGACCGTCCCGGCCTCCATGGCGCCCCTGCGCCCCGGCGGATGCCGCCGCGATCCCCGCGGCGGGCGCATCGGCCTTGGCCAGGACGCCGCTCGGGCGACCCTGGCGCCGCCCACACGCGATCCCGGCCCGTTCAGGCCGCCTCGGCGCCCCGCAGGCCGCGCATCACCGCCATGTTCACGTCGATCAGCGGGCGCAGCGTCGCCTCACCCGCCAGCACCTGGCGCGAATGGCGCAGCACAAAGGCGCCGAGCGAGATCAGCTGGCCCCGCAGCGCATCGGGATAGCGGTTCTCGGGGCCCGCGAGGTCGGCCGCCAGCGCCATCCAGAGCCGGTTGTTGTCGTGCAGCGCAGCCGCGAGGCGCGTCATCTCGCCCGGCGCCGCCTCGGCCGCCGTGAGCTGGCCGGTCACCCGGCTGAAGGCCGCGTACTCGATCGCGCGGGGCGAGGCCGTCGCGCGTCGGGCCTGGCCGTAGACATCCGCGCCGGTGCCGGCATGGCGGGCGGCTGCAGTCATGCGCCTGTCCTTTCAAGACCGTCTGTCGCCCCCTGCACGGGGCAGGGAGAGAGGGAGTGCGGCGCCCGGATCGCCCGGGCGCCGCGTGTTCAGCCGGGCGCCTTACCGGAACAGCGCCAGGATGTTCTGCGGCGCCTGGTTGGCGATCGAGAGCGCCTGCACGCCGAGCTGCTGCTGCACCTGCAGGGCCTGCAGACGGGCCGAGGCCTCCTCGAGATCGGCATCGACCAGCGAACCGATGCCCGACTTGAAGCTGTCGATCAGCGAACTCATGAAGTCCGACTGGATCTCGATCCGACGCTCCGACGCACCGAACTCGGCCTGCGCGTCGATATTGGTCTGGATCAGGTTCTCGATCGTCGTCAGCGCCTTGGTGGCACCGTCCGCCGTGGTCACGTCCAGCGTCGAGAGACCGTAGAGGTCGCCCGTGCCCTGGTCGCCGCCGCGGGCTTCCGTCAGCTGCACCGTCTCACCCGTGGTCGAGCTGATCGCGATCGAGGCCTGGTCGCTGTCCGGGTCGGCCGCGAAGGTCAGCGCGGTCTGGACGTTTGCCGGGCCCTCGGCCGCAATCACGTTCTGCAGGCCGCGGATGACGTCGTTGACGTCCTCGTTGGCGCCGGCCACGTAGGTCGAGGTCGTGTCGCCGATCGTGACCGAGAAGCTGTCGCCCTCGAGGATCTGGCCGCCCACGTCGACCGAGACCGAGCCCGCCGTCGCCGCCTGCACCTCGGGCGCGTCCTGCACCACGTTGCCGGCATTGGTGCCGAAATCGGTGCTGAACGTGACCTCGTAGCCCGTGGTCGAGTTCAGGTTGACCACGTTGATCTGCGTGGCCGTGGTCGTGTCGACCTCGAACACCAGGTCGGTGACGCCCTGGCTCAGCGCATCGGCGTTCAGCGCATCGACGATCTCGATCGCCGCGGCGCCGGTGTTGGCCGGGTTGCTGGCATCGTTGGTGAAGGTGAAGGTGTTGTCGCCCACCGTCACCTCGAACACCTGGTTCGCGGCGCTGGCGTTCGCATCGACCAGGTCGATGCCCATCGACTGGCGCTCGTTGGTCTCGCCCGAGACCGCCGAGAGCGTGCCCGCGGTCAGGCCGGTGGCCTGCACGACGCCGGTGCCGGTGTTGTCGACGACGGCCGAGGCGATGGTGATGTCCTCGGACGAGGTCGAGCTGATCGTGACCTGCGCGTTGCCGCCGTTGTCGCCGACGGTGGCGACCACGCCCTGGAAGTTCAGGTCCGGACCGCCGGTGTTGGTGCCGTTGATGACGCCGGCGATGTAGTTGGCGACGTCCTCGTCGGTGGCCGTCGCCGCGCCCACGGCGATCGTGCCCGCGTCCTCGAGGTTCTGCAGCGTCGCCGCGATCTCGACGCCGTCGATCGTGACCGTGTAGTTGTCCGCCGCGTCCGACAGGAAGCCCGCGGCCGAGGTCAGCTCGAGCGTGTCGTCGTCAGCGGTGATGCCGGTGCCCGAGAGCGAGCCGTTCTTGCCGCTCGGCTCGACGCCCGCGGTACCGGAATTGGCCGAGAAGTCGCGCGCCGAGACGTTGATCGAGCCCGAGGTGACCTCGCCGGCCGAGTTGCGGTTGAGCGACGAGAGGATCGAGATGTCCTCGCCCTCGACCAGCAGGTTCTGGCCGTTGAACTGGGCGGCGTCGACGATGCTGGTGATCTGGCCGCGCAGCTGTTCGATCTCGTTCTGCAGCGTGGCGCGGTCGACGTTCTCCTCGTTCGCGGAGACGATCTTGCCCTTGATCTCGTTCAGCAGGTTGCCGATCTCGCTGGTCGCGTTCGAGGCGACGGCGATGGTCGACGAGCCGAGCGAGAGCGATTCGCTGATCGAGCGGAAGCCCTGGACGTCGGACTCCATGACCTGGCTGATGGCGAAGACGGCGGCGTTGTCCTTCGCCGTCGCGACCTTCTTGCCGGTCGAGATCTGGTTGTTGATGTCGGCGAGCTCGCTGTTCGTCGAGCGGAGGTTCTGGAGCGCGATCATCGCGCTCGTGTTCGTGAGAATGGACGAAGTCACCCTGGTAATCCCTTTCCGCCGGCGCCCCATGCGCCGTGTTTCGAGGAGGCCCGGCACTTCACCGGGCCTGGCTTCGCCGCCGCCCCCGTGGCGTGCGGCGCGTGGTGCCTTCTGACGGATGGACCGGCTTCTTGCCGGCATGCGGCCCTGCCGCCGCACCTTCTTGGCAGGAAAATCTCTAAGCCCGCGTAAAGCTCAGGCCCGCCGTGTTCGACCGGCGGCATCGGCGCGGCTGATCACCGCCCCGCCATCCGCCGCATAGGCGACGCGGCCGCTGCGCGTCGCCCCGATCGCGGCCAGCCGCCGGCGCGCGGCACGCACGCCCCGCTCGGCCGCCGCAATCAGCGCCTCGTTGCGCCTGGCCAGGCGCTGCAGCCGCCTGAGCGCCATCGTCGCCGCCTGCAGCGCGAGGCTGCCGGGGCGGAGCGGCGTCGACGCCATCGCCCGCTCCAGCCGCGCGAGAAACGCCGCCTTCTCCTCCGCCAGCGGTCCCAGCGCCGCGACCTCGCCGCGCACGCAATGGGCCCGCTCGCGCTCGAGCAGCCCGGCGCCCTCGTCCAGCAGCGCGATCAGCCGCGACGCAGCGGCCCCGGTCTCACCACCGCCGTCATCACCGCGCTCATCCGCGCGCTCGCGCCGGATGCCGGTGCCGTCAGCGTCATCCGCGCCCCCCAGCAGGCGCCGCCAGTTCAACGCCGCCCCCCGCCAGGACCCGCGAACCCGGCATCGCGACCGGCGTCGCGCCAGCCATCGCGACCGGCGTCGCGCCAGCCATCGCGACCGGCGTCGCGCCAGCCATCGCGACCGGGGGCCGCGGGCGGCTGGCGCAGCGATTCGCCGTCACCCGGCCCGCCCGCCGGCCGCGCCGCGAGGGCCGCGTCCGCGCCCGCCTCGCCCACCGCCATCGCCGACAGCCGCGCGGCCACGGCATCCGCGATCCCGATCGAGCGCGTCTCGGCGATCTGCGTGGCCACCGCCTCGGCCATCATGGGGGCGAAGCGCGCCTCGCCCGCGCCACCGCCGCCCGCCTTGCGTGGCTCGGCAAAGCCGGCGTGGCGCAGCATCTCCGCCAGGAAGGTCGCCTCGAATCGCACCGCAACGGCCCGGATCGCGTCCGGCTGCGGCGCAGCACCCGGGGCCAGGGCGTCGGCCCCGCCCCGCGCCCCCCCGGGCAGGAGGCCATGCACGGACGCGCCCCACGCCGCCCCGTCGCCGATCGTGCCGTAGCCGAGCCCAGCGCCCATGCCGCGTCCCCTCCCGCATCGCCGTCGCCTGTCTGCCGGCCGATGTGACAGGTCGCCGTGAACAGCCGGTTAGTGAATCGCTGCTATCCACCGCGTCGAAGTCAGGAACGACAGGCGTGGACAGCATCGCATCCCCCATCGCGGCAGCAGCCGCCGGCACAGCACAGCGGCCCGGCCCCGGCAACGGGAGCAGCCAGGGCGCGCCCGCCTCCGACGCGGCGTTCGACCGGCATATGGGCGAGGCGTATGCCGGCCGCTCCGGCGCCGACAGCCAGGATCGCCCCGGCGGGACAGCCGCCACGGCGCTGCCGGCCGGACAACCGGCCGGGGAACCGTCCGGCGTCAGCCCGCACGACGTCCTGCCCGCCGGACCGCTCGACGGTAGCGGCAGGTCGACGCCGCCCGGGGCCACGCTCGCCCCTGCCGATCTTCCGGCAACCCTCGCGCTCGCCAACCCGCCGCCGGAGAGCGGGGCACCCGCCAGCCCCGCCCCTTCCGCCGCCGCCGCCGCCGGCGCCGCCGCCCCAACCGCCCAGTCCAACAGGACCGGCAGCGCGATCGAGGCAGCCTCACCCGCCCAGCCAGGCCGGGCCGTGCCGGCCGCCGGCACGCCGGGCGGCGAGGCTGCGGCGTCGCCCCTCCGCGCCCTGCCCGCCCAGGGCGCCCCCGGCCTCCCCGCCGGAGCCATCCAGGGGTCATCCGGGGGCACCGCCACCGAACCGGCGCAACAGGCCCCGCGCACGCCCGCGGCAAGCGCCGTTGCCGCCCTGCCGCACGCAGGTCATGGCGCGATCGCCGCAACGGCCCCTGCGGCCCGGACCGACCCGCCATCGAGTGCCGCGGCATGGTCACCTGATCGACCCACGGGCGCGGCCGGGGTCCCGCCGGCGGCGGGGATGGCACCGGCGCCACGCCCCGAAACCGCCACCGCCCTCGACGGCAGGCGCCCGTCGCCGGCGGCCGACGCCACGCGCGGCGCGGTCCGGCCCGGCGTCGATCCGCTCGCCGTCCGCACCCCGACCATCCGCGCCGGCGCGGCCGTCACGCCGCGGGCAGCGATCCCCGGCGACGCGGCCGCCACGATGATACCGCCTCCGGGCAATGCTGCCGTCGCGCCACCGGACGGGCAGGCGAGGCCGCCGGGGCCGACGCCCGCGCCCGTGCTTGCGGCCACACGGGCGCCGGAGCCCGTGGCGGAGGCCCCATCCCGGGCCGGTGCCGGGCCGGCGCCGCCCGTCGGCGGCAGCGGGCCGCAGGCCTCGACGACGGGGATCGCATCGGGCGACGCACCGCTCGTGGCCACGCCGCCTCCCGCCGCCCCGGCCGCCGGCGACACCACGGCACAGGCGGCCTTGCGCGATTCCCCCCCCGGCCGATCCGCCGGGGGGCTCGTCTCGGACGGCCCCGGCCCCGGCCCCAGTCCTGGCCCCGGTCCCGGCACCAGCCCCGGCACCGCCCAGCACGGTGGCGCGTCTGCCGCCTCGCCCGCCGGTCCCGGCGAAGCCGGATCGCGTGCCGCCGCGGCCGAGGCGGCGCAGCGCGCCCTGCCGTCGCTGTCCGGCGAGGGCAGGATCGCCGCGGTTCAGCCGATCCCCGGCGGCGGTCTCGCCGTCCGCCTCGACCCGCCCGAGCTCGGGCGGCTCACGATCGCGCTGGACTTCGACGGCGCCCAGGTCCGTGCCATCGTCACGGCCGAGCAGCCGGCCGCAGCCGACCTGGTGCGCCGCCATGCCGACCAGCTCCTCCAGCAGCTGCGCAACGCCGGGTTCGATGCCGCCACCCTCGACCTCGCCGGGCCGGGCGGCGGCCAGGCCGACCCGCAGCGACGCGACGGCGCGCCGCCGGGATCCGCCGCTCAGCCTGCGGGCGACGGGCGGACGGACACCGCCGCCGCCGCCGCACGATCGCCGGATGGCCGCGCCGCTTCCGGCCGCGTCGACATCCGCCTCTGATCCGCCCTTCGAACGCAACCCCGTGACGCCGTCACAAGACGCCACCCCGTGACGCAACCGCCGAGAGGACCCCGATGGAGACCACGCCCCTGCCCGCCATCCTCGACACGCCAGGCGCCACGACCTCCTCGGGCGAAAGCACGCTGACGAGCGACTACGAGGACTTCCTGACCCTGCTGACCACGCAGCTCGAGAACCAGGATCCGCTGCAGCCGATCGAATCGACCGAGTTCGTCGCCCAGCTCGCGACCTTCTCCAGCGTCGAGCAGCTGGTGCAGAGCAACGAGCATCTCGCCGGGATCGCCGCCAGCCTCGCCGCGGACGATGCCACCGCGCTGGCCGGCTGGATCGGGCGCCACGGCGCCGATGCCGGGGGCCGGTTCGTTGCCACCGGCGCGCCCGTCGACGTCGACGTGCCCGTCCTGGCCGGCGCCGGATCGGCCGAGGCGGTGCTGCGCGATGCAGAGGGCGCGGAGCTCGCCCGCCTGCCCGCAGTCCCGGGCGCCCCGCTCAGCGTGCCCGCCAGCCTGACCGGCGAGCATGCGGGCAAGACCCTGACGCTGTCCATCGCCTACGAGACTGCCGCCGAGGTCGAGGGCGAGCCCGTGATCGTCGAGCGACCGGCCGTGGTCCTGAGCGAGATCGTCGCCGTCGCCGGCAGCACCGAGGGCGCGGTCCTCCGCCGCGCCGACGGTCTCGAACTCCCGCCGGAACGGATCGCGGTGCTCGCCCCCGCCGACGGCTGATCCGCGCGGGAACCGCCCAGCTCCCGCCCGTCGCAAAGACGCCGTCTCCCGCCCCCGCACACAGGACCGATGACGATCCCATGATCTTCCAGGATATCATCCGGCGGCAGGCGGGCTCGGCGCCTCACGCCGGCGCTGGGGGGCCGACGGAGGAACGGACGGCTGGCGAAGCGCATCCACGACGCGGAGCCTGCCGCCCGTAGCGGCGAACCGGGCGGCATGGGCCG
>JBCBPG010000064.1:0-11207 GCA_039820865.1 Pseudomonadota bacterium | reverse complement strand
CGCATTTTCTCGGAAACAACGATCAACCCGTCGAGAACCATAGCCGCATCTGCCGAATGCGGTTTAAAACTCGCGCCCAGTTGAAAGAGACAGGTCGGGATGGCATCCGGCGACGGAGAGGGCTCGAAAGCACGGTAGGCCCGCCTGAAAGGAAGCACGTCGGTTCCTTTATCGTGGTCGATCGAGTAACTGCCATCAGTGTTGTCCAGCGCACGGCTGAACCAGATCTTCGGGAGGTCGGTGTCGCTGGTCATGGGGCGGTCTCTCGCTGGTGCCGGTCAGGCCAGGACGCGGGCGGGCACAAAGGTGAGGACGCGGGTCTTCACCCTGGCCTTGTCCAGCGCCGGCTTGAGCCGGTCGGTGGCGAAGAGGCGGTCCTTGATATCGGGATCGGCCCAGAGATCGACGCCCTCGGTCGCGGCGGCGCGGACGGCGAGGATGTCTTTGCCGTATGTCGGCTTCCAGGGCTCACCCGGGATCACCGGTCTATCATCGAACAGTGATCCCTGGTGCACGTTCTCGGACGCTTCCGGGACGAAGGCGGATTTCTTTTCCATCACATGCAGGATGGCATAGCGGCCGGGCAGTACCGCTGTCTTTTCATGAGACGCGTAGATCGGGCACTCGTAGAACTGCGTGCTTCCGAGGTTGAACTGAGTGAGCACGTCGCGCATTTTCTCGGAAACAACGATGAAACCGTCGAGAACCATAGCCGCATCCGCCGAACGCGGCTTAAAGCTCGCGCCCAGTTGAAAGAGACAGGTCGGGATAGCATCGGGCGACGGAGAGGGCTCGATATCACGGTATGCCCACGCGAAAGGAACCACGTCGGTTCCTTTATCGTGGTCGATCGAGTAACTGCCATCAGTGTTGTCCAGCGCACGGCTGAACCAGATCTTCGGGAGATCAGCGCTCTCAGTCATTCAATTTTGTCTTTCATTCAATCCGCCGCACAAAATGCCCGTCGTTCTGCGCTCGGGCGGACGCGCCGCAACCGCCCGCCGTCATGCGGCGCGATCTGCCCCGGCCCGGCAGTCGGTCAGTAGAGGCGCAGGTATTCCTGCACCTCCCAGTCGGTGACGGCCTGGTGGTAGCGCTCCCACTCGTCGCTCTTGTAGGCGCAGTAGGAGGCCAGCATCGCCGGGCCCAGCACCTCGGCCGCCATGGGATCGGCCCTGAGCGCCTCGATCGCATGCCATAGCGTGCGGGGCAGGCGGCGGATGCCCATCGTCTCGAGCTCCGCCTCGGTCTTGGCGTAGAGGTCGAAGTCGCTCGGCGGGCCGGGATCCGCCCCGGCCTCGATCCCGCCGACCGCCGCCGTCAGCGTGAAGGCCATGGCGAGATAGACGTTCATCGTCATGTCCGCGGCGCGGTTCTCGATGCAGTAGCGGCTCTGGGGCAGGCGAAACTGGGCCGAGCGGTTGTTGTGGCCATAGGTGATGTTGGTCGGCGCCCAGGTGACCGTCCCGCCCTCGAAGCCGCCGACCCGGGGCACCAGGCCGTTGTAGGAGTTGACGGTCGGGCAGGTGATCGCGGCCAGCGCCTCGGCATGGGCCATCAGCCCGCCGACCGCGTGGCGCACGGTCGGTGACCAGCCCCCCGTACCCCCGAACAGGTTCTCGCCGGGCCGCGCCACCGCCTGCAGCGAGAAGTTGATATGCGCGCCCGAGCGCCAGTCGCCCACCGTGGGCTTCGGCATGAAGGTGACGAACATGCCGTGCTTCTTGGCGATCTCCTTGAGCAGGATGCGCAGGAAGCAGAGCCGGTCGGCCATCCCGAGGAGGTCGGTGTAGTGGAAGTCGAGCTCGAACTGGGAATAGGCGCCCTCGGCCACCACGTCGTGCAGGTTCCAGCCCAGCTCCTCGAGGATGTCGATCAGCTCCTTGAGGAACCCCATGCTGTCGAGCGAGTACTCGACATCGTAGCCGAAGGCCTGCCGGCGCGGGCGCAGCCCCCCGGCCGGGTCGTCGTCGAACGCCTTCACCGGCTGGCCGGCGGCGTCGTAGCGCATCGCAATGAACTCGGGCTCGACCCCGGCATAGCCGACATAGCCCCTGTCATGCGCCGCCTGCATGGCGCGCCGCAGCGCCTGGCGGGGGCAGAGGTTGTAGGGCGCGCCCTCCCAGTAGAGATCGGCGAAGATGATCGCCATCGACCGGTCCCAGGGGCAGACATAGACGGCGTCGAGATCGGGCACGACGACCTGGTCGCTGTCGGCCGGCGTCAGTTCGGGCACGTAGGAGATCGAGTGCACCGCGAACTGCGGCCCGCGCCCGAGGCAGAGCGCCTCGAGATCGCTCATCGGCACCGGCTTGGTCTTGGGGATGCCGTGCAGGTCGATCCAGCTGGCCAGCACATAGCGGACGCCGGCCGCCTCCAGCCGCTCGCGCAGTGCCGGGATCCCCGGGCGGTTGCGCTCGACGGCGTCCTCGAAGCGCGTGTGGTAGATCGTCCCGTCCGCCATCGGTCCCTCCGCGGTACGCGCCCCCTGCTGCGCCCCCCGCTGCGCCCGCCCGCTAGTGCCGGCGGAGGGCGGAGGTGTAGGCGCTCGACGTCTCGTAGTATCGATCGAACCCGATCCGGCGGCGGAGTTCCACGAAGTCCATGATGTCGTCCCGCGGCGTATCCTCGCGCAGGTGGGCCAGCGTGGCCACCATGGCCCGCATCGCGGCGGCCATCAGCGTCAGCGGATAGGCGGCGATGGCATAGCCCAGGTCGCGGAGCTCGCCATGGGGCAGGGCGGGCGTCTCGCCGCCCTCGACGATGTTGGCCATCTTGGGCCCCTCGAGCCCCTCGCAGACGATGCGCATCTCCCCGACCGTGCGCGGTGCCTCGACGAAGAGGATGTCGGCGCCGAGCGCCTTGAAGCGCGCCGCCCGCTCCATCGCCTCGGCCAGCCCCAGCGTGTGGCGGGCATCGGTGCGGGCCATGATCAGGATGTCGGCCTCGGCGCGGGCGTCGACGGCGGCGCGGATGCGGTCATAGGCCTCCTCGCGCCCGACCACGTCCTTGCCCGGCGTGTGGCCGCAGCGCTTGGGGGCGAGCTGGTCCTCGATCATCACGCAGGCCGCCCCCGCCCGCGCCATGCCCGCCACCGTGCGCCGCACGTTCATCGCGTTGCCATAGCCGGTGTCGCCATCGGCGATCAGCGGGATGGTGAGCCCCTCGGTGATGTTGCGCGCCTGCTCGACCACCTCGCCATAGCTCATGAGCCCCAGGTCCGGCGCCCCGATCCGGCTGGCGGAGGCAGCGAAGCCCGACATGAAGGTCAGGGCGAACCCCTCCTGCTCGATCAGCCTGGCCGAGAGCGCGTCGAAACAGCAGGGCATCACGTGCAGCCGGTCCTCGGCAAGCAGCGCACGCAGACGGTCGGGGGCGGTCGCGCGCATGGGCGGCCTCACAGCTTGAAGGGGATGTAGAGGGCGAGATCGGGCAGGACGTAGAGGACGGCGACGGTGACGAGCATGAGGGCGAGGAAGGGGAAGACGCCGCGGGCGACCTCGCCCAGCGGCGCCCGCGCGACGGCCTGAATGACGTAGAGGTTCAAACCGACCGGCGGCGTGATCAGCGCGCATTCGACCATGATCACCATGTAGATGCCGAACCAGATCGGGTCGAAGCCGAGCCCCATGGCCGCCGGCAGCAGCACCGGGGTCATGATCAGCACCATCGAGAGCGCCTCGAACACCAGGCCCATCAGCAGCAGCACGCCGCAGACGACCAGGATGAAGGCCAGCGGCGTCTCGATCGTCTGGCCGATGAAGGCCGAGATGTCCTGCGGGATGCGGTAGAGCGTGATCGCCTTGCCGAAGACCTTGGCGCCCGCGACGATCAGCAGGATCGCGACCGTGGTCACCATGCTCTCGAACACCGCTTCGCGCAGGCCCTGCCAGGTCAGCGTGCGCAGGATCACCGCGGTGATCACCAGCGCCGCGGCAAAGCCGATGGCTGCGGCCTCGGTCGGCGTGAAGGCGCCGGAATAGATGCCCGCGATCACCAGCACGGCGAGGCCGATCGAGGGGAGGGCACGGAGCGAGGTGCGCCAACGCTCGGCCATCGGCGCTGGCGGTTCGGGCGTGTAGCCGCCGGTGAAGCGGGCGTGCAGGATCGCGAAGATCACGAACAGCACCACCAGCGTCAGCCCCGGCCCGATGCCGGCAAGGAAGAGGGCGATGACCGATTCCTCGGTGATGAAGCCGTAGACGATCATCGGGATCGAGGGCGGGATCAGGATGCCGAGCGTGCCGCCCGCCGCCAGCAGGCCAAAGACGAAGGAACGGCCATAGCCGCGACTGATCATCTCGGGGATGGCGACGGTGCCGATGGTGGCGGCCGTGGCGACCGAGGAGCCCGAGATCGCGGCGAAGATCGCGCAGGACAGGATCGTCGCGACCGCCAGCCCGCCCGGCCAGTGGCCGACCCAGGCCTGCACCGCGGCGAAGAGATCCGCGCCGACCCCGCCCTTGAGCAGCACGTTCGACATCAGCAGGAACAGCGGCACGGCCAGCAGGATGAAGCCGTCCAGCGTCGACAGCACCGCCTGCGGCGCCATCAGCGGCGAGAACCCGCCCGCGATCAGCAGCCCCAGCCCCAGGCCCCCGAGTGCGAAGGCGACGGGCACGCGGAGCAGCAGCAGCGCGAACAGCGCCGCAAGGATCAGGATGACCGTCACTCGCCCGACCCGTGCGTGGCCGCCGGTACGCCCTCGGGCCCCCAGGCGCGGGCGATCTCGATCAGCGCCTGCACGGCGAGCAGCCCCATGCCGAGCGGCATCGCCGCCTCGGTCAGCGCGGCGGGCAGGTCCAGCATCGTGCCGCTGGTCCGCCCGCGTTCGAAACTGTCGTAGAAGATCCAGCCACCATAGACGGCGGTCACCCCGGCAAAGGCGGCGACGACGGTCATGGCGATGGTCTCGGTGACGCGCCGGGCCGGGGGCGGCAGCAGGCCGACGGCCGCGTCGACCGCGATGTGTCGGCGCGCTGCCAGCAGCCAGGGCATGGCGATCAGCGAGGCCCAGATGAGGAAGAGCTGGCTGAGCTCGGCCGCCCAGATCGTGGGCGCGGTGAAGAAGTAGCGCGCGACGACCTCGTAGGTCAGCATGACCCCCGTCGCCGCGAGCATCAGCGCCGCGACCCAGGCCAGGGCCGTCGTCAGCATCCGGAAGAGTTTCATGGGATCGCCGGCTTGGGTCCCGCGCCGCCCGCACGCGGGCCGGCGGCGCGGGACGGGGTCATGTCAGGAGCCGCCGAGGTTCTGCGCGGCCTCGAGCAGCGTGGCACCCAGATCGCCCGCCTTCTCGCGATAGCCGTCATAGACGGGGGCGCTGGCGGCCTTCCATGCCTCGATCTCCTCGGCGGTGGGGCGGTAGATCGTCATGCCCTCGGCCTCGGCCGCGGCATAGGCCTCGGCCTCGATGCTCGCCATGCGGTCGCGCACATCCGCCTCGGCCTTGGCGGCGGCGGCGCGGATGATCTCCTGGTGCGCCGCCGGCAGGCCCTCGAACCATTCGGTGTTCGCGACCACGATGAACTCGATGTCGGCGTGGTTGGTGACCGTGATCGTGTCCATCACCTCCCACAGCTTGCGCGACTTGACGCCCGAGACGCCGGTCATGCCGATGTCGACGGTGCCGCGCTGGTAGGCGAGGTACTGCTCCGAGCCCGAGATCAGCGTGGGCGCGCCGCCGGTGGCGGTGACGAAATCGCCCAGCGTGCGGCCGAAGACGCGGGCCTTCTTGCCCTCCATGTCCGCGGGCGTCTTCACCGGCCCGCCGTTCGACAGCATGATCGCGCCGCCATAGGCCTGCCACCACAGCACGGTCGAGCCGGTGTCCAGGATCGCCTCGTCGATCGGGCCGCGGACGGGCGAGCCGGCGGCAACGGCGGCGCGCACCTTCTCCTCGGTGTCGAAGAGGAACGGCTGGTAGAAGATGTCGACGGCCGGGATGTCGCCGACATAGCGGGTCAGCGAGGCCACGCCCATCTCGATCGAGCCAGCGCCGACCGCCGCCGGGACCTCCTTGTCCTTGTAGAGCTGGGCGCTGTCATAGATCTCGACGGCGATCTCGCCGCCCGAGGCCGTCTCGACCTCGCTCTTGAAGAGCTCGAGGTTCTGGCCGAGGTGGCTCTTGAGCGGCAGCTGCAGCGAGATGCGCAGCGTCGTCTCGGCCGCATGCGCCGTCTGGGCGCCGATCGCCATGGCCAGCGCCACACCGGCCGCCACGAGGGTGCGGTTCATGGTCGTTCCTCCCGTCTGTTATCGCGTTTGGCCTGACCCTATCGGTCTCGGTCCCGCGATCAAGAGCGGACGGCACGGCGCGGGGCTCAGGCTTCCTTAGGACAATGGGCGTATCCCGAGGCCACCGCGATGTGTCGGGAACCGTTCAGGGGACAGGGTGTGTGCTTGGTCGTCTGCTTTTCTCTCGTGCTGTTGTTCCTGGGTGTGGGTCCGGCGGATGCCCAGTCCTTCGGGACGCGGGAGGACGCGGAGGCGCTCCTCGCCGCGCTCGGTCGTCTCATCCGTCAGGATGGTGTCGACGCAGGCGTTGCCGCCGTCCAGGACGCCACCTCTCCCTTCGCCGCGACGTCGATGGGCGTGCACGTGCTGCGCGGACCCATCGTCCTCGCCGACAGCCGCGAGCCCGAGACCGCGTCCAGTTCCTATGAACGCGTGGCCGACCGTGACGGCCGCCAGATCTGGGAACAGCTGAACACCGCGCTTTCTTCGGCCGACCGTACTGACGTCACGCTCAACTGGTATCACTACGATACGTCGCTACCCTATGATTTCGAGTGCTTGGTGGAGAAAGTGAAGCAGCCAGATTATATTGTGATGATATGCCGATGATAAATAATAATTTTTCTACTTTTAATCGTGTGTGCTGGAACAAAATGGAGCTGGAAAGATGAGGCTATCACTTGCAACCATGGCGTTGCTGGCGACCTCGGCAGGTGCTGAGGCCGATGCGGACTTTGGCACACCGGAAGAGGCCAGGATCATGGCCGAGAAAATCATCGCGATCATCGACGAGAACGGGATCGAGGCGGGCGTCAAGTCGCTGTTCGACCCTGATCTTCCGTTCGGAAGCTCGCCGATGGGGATCAACCTGTTCGAAGGCTCCGTGGTCGTCGGGGACAACCGCGAGCCTGAGATGGTGGCCTCGGAGTTTGCGGAGACACCGGATCTGACCGGCGTTGCCGCCTGGCCGCGGATCGACGCGGCCGCCGGCGAGGGGCGCGACGTGGTGCTCAAGTGGTATCACTACGACACCCAGGAGGTGTACGACTTCCACTGCTATTCGCTCCGCGCCGCCAGCCCGGAATACACCGTGATGGTCTGTCGCTGACCCGTCCCTCGCGCAGAGGGCGAGGCATATCGCTGCCATGGCGAAATGGGGTACCAACAGGCGACTGAGCACCCTGCTCACGGCCAGCCTCGCCTGCTTCACCGCGGGTATCCTGGCCCTTGCCGTGATGGCGTATTTCGCCGTCGACCGGCTGGACCAGCAGGTCGGCCGCTGGGGGGCGATGGCCTCGATCGACCGCGCGCGCGCGGCGGTGCTGCAGGCGGTCGACGCCTATGCCAAGGCCCCGGCGGCGGCGAGCAGCGAGCGGGTCAACAGCGCCTTCGACGCCCTGGCAAGGACGCTGACCCGCGGCCCGCTTGAGGAGATGGTGACGCGGCTCGGGCCCAATGCCGAGGAGGCGAGGGCGGCGTTCGGCGCCGCGTGGCTGGCCCGCCAGCGCGCCGTTTCCGCCCAGCTGGTTCTCCGGCGCAGTGTCTCCGAGATTGCCGGTGTCCTGTCGGACGAACTGGCCGAGGCGCGGCGCAAGGGCTCCGCCTCGGCTCGCAAGTCGCAGGCGCTGGAAGCGGCGAACCGCCAGCGGCTGGCCGACCAGCGTGCCCTGATGGACGTGCTGAGCCAGATCGACGACGTGCGCAGCCGGATTGCGCAGATCAACGCGCTCGCCGGCCGCGACCTGCTGCCCTCGACCGACCAGTTCGGCATCAGCCTCGCCTGGATCCCGACGGCCTGCGACGACGTCTCGGCGCCGGACCGGCGGCCGATCGTCTGCACGCTCTCGCCGGCCCGTCTCCGCGCCGCGGTCGCCGCGATGGAGACGGCACGCGATGCGCCGACCCTCAAGACGCTCTCGGGCATCGCGCTCATCGCGGCCGACGCCTACCAGCGCGGCACCATGCGCCAGTTCGACGCCAAGAGCGGCGAGCTCTCGACCAGCCTGAGGGCCACGATCGAGGAGCGGGAGGCGACCCAGGCGCTGCGAGAGCGCGAGCGCAGCCTGGCGCGCGTCAACAGCTTCCTGATCAGCCTCTCCGCCGCAAGCGAACAGCTCGACATCGCGCCGCTCGCGAGCATCGCGGGGCTCGACGCCAGGGCCCGCGCGATGCTCAAGCAGCTCCGCTTCCGCAGCCGCGCGCTGCTCGGCACCACCACCGCGGAGAGCATCGACGCCCTGGAGCGGGCCTGGGAGCACGCGGCCGGCGCGGCCTTCGAGCGCCATGAGCGCAAGGCCACGATGCAGAGCGCGCTCGCCGACATGAGCCAGTCGATCGCCCTCGAGGAGCGCGCCGTCAGCGAGAGTTCGGAGCGCTCGATCGCCGTCTTCGGCCGCAGTACCCTGGCAACCTTCGTGGGCCTCAGCCTCTTCGTCCTGCTGCTGATGATCGTCGCACAGCGGCTCATCGTCCGCCCGATCGGCAGCGTCACCGACAACGTGCTCGCACTCGCCGACGGCCGCTTCGCCACCGAGCTCCGCGGCCTGCCGAAGGGGCAGGTCTGGGGCCGGCTCGCCGACGCGCTGGAGACCCTGCGAAGCGTCAGCCTGGCGAAGTCGGTCGTCGAGGCGCGCGAGGCGGCGGCGACGGCCGCGCTGCGAAGCGCCCATGGCCGGCTCTCGCGCATCGCCAACGACGCGCCGGCAGCGCTGTTCGAGCTGCAACAGGCGGATGACGGCACGCTCACGCTGCCCTATCGCAGCGACGTCTTCGACACCCTCTTCGGCATGGAGCCGGGGCATGGCGAGATCCGGATCGACGCCGCGCTCGCGCATGTGCATCCCGACGATCGCGCGCGCATCGTGGAGGCGATCGGACGTTCTGCCGAGACGCATGACGCCTGGAAGCTCCGTTTCCGCGTGACGCGGGGCGAGGGCGCGACGGCCTGGCTGATGGCCCAGGCCGCGCCGGCCCGCGACGCAGACGGCCTTGCCTGCTGGGTCGGCAGCGTGTCCGACGTGAGCCGGGAGGTGCGCCGCGAGGCCGAGCTCGACACCGCCCGGCTGCGCGCGGAGGCGGCGAACGAGGCGAAATCCGCCTTTCTCGCCAACATCTCGCACGAGCTGCGCACGCCCATGAACGGGATCGTGGGCATGACGGAGCTGCTGAACGAGACCGCGCTCGACGCCGAGCAGCGGCTCTGCACGCGGACGATCACCACCTCCGCGATGGCGCTTCTGACGGTGATCAACGACGTGCTCGACTTCTCGAAGATCGAGGCCGGGCGCGAGGAGCTGGACCTCGCGCCGTTCTCGCTCATCGACCTGACCTACGAGGTGGGCGAGCTCCTGATGACGGGCGCGCATCAGAAGGGCTTCCGCCTCCTGCTCGAGCATCTGCCCGGTGCCCCGGTCGAGGTCCGCGGCGACAGTGCGCGGGTGCGACGCGTGCTTCTCAACGTCGTCGGCAACGCGATCAAGTTCACGCGGCGCGGCTTCGTCTCGCTCACGCTCGAGGGTCACCCGCTGGGCGCGCTGGTCACGGTGAGAGACACCGGTATCGGCATCCCGGCCGAAAAGCTCGACAGCATCTTCGACGCCTTCCACCAGGTCGACAACGCGCTGACGCGCGAGCATGACGGCTCCGGCCTCGGCCTCGCGATCACCAAGGGCCTGATCGAGCTCATGGGAGGCTCGATCGCGGTGGAATCGGAGGTGGGCGCGGGCACCGTCTTCCGTATCGTGCTGCCGTTCGGGCGGCCCATCGGCAGGGTTGGGGCAGATGCCGCCCCGGGCGCCGCGCTCGCCGGCCGGCGGCTCCTGGTCGTGGACGACCTGCCGGAGGCGCGTCGCATCCTCGCCGCGCAGCTCTCGCGGCTCGGCGCCGAGGTGACGGTGCTGCCCGCCGAGGACCAGGCCACCGAAGCGCTCGCCGAGGCCGTCCTGCAGCGCGCCGGGGAGGTCGACAGGGTGGTTATCGACGCCGACCTGACGGAGCGGTCGGTCGATGATCTCGTCTGCGCGATCACCCGTGCCCGCCGCACTGACAGGCCACCGCTGCTGCTGCACGCCACCATCGGCACGGCCGTGGACCGCGCGCGCCTGCAGCGCCTCGGCATCGACGACATCCTGGTCAAGCCCGCCCCTCCGGCCCAGCTTGCCGCGATCCTCGGCGCCCGCCGCCCGGTGCCGAGGCCGTCGCGTGGCCCCGTGCCGCCCGTGACGGAGGCGCAGCCGGTGTCCTCGATGGCCGCCGGCGCAGGCCCGGAGTGGCCGCTGGTCTACGCGGCAGAGGACAACCGGGTGAACCAGATCGTCCTGCGCAAGATGGCCGAGAAGCTGCCGGTCGAGCTCCGGATCTTCGCCAACGGCCAGCTTCTCCTCGACGCCTTCGTCGCGGCGCAGCCCGCGCTCGTCCTCATGGACATGTCGATGCCCGTGATGGCTGGCGAGGAGGCGGCGCGCCGGATCCGCGCGCATGAGGCGGCCGCGGGGCTCGCTCCCTGTCCGATCATCGCGGTGACGGCGAACGCCGCCGTCGAGCACCGCGAGGCCTGCCTGGCGGCCGGCATGACCGCCTACCTGTCGAAGCCGCTCCGCAAGGATGCGCTCGAGGCGACGCTGGCCGCCCATCTGCCCGCGCGCACGCGCCCGGCGGACGAGCCGCAGGTCGCCCTCGACCACGGCGCAGGGGCGGCCGTACGGGCGCGCTGAACGGGGCCCCGTGGGCGGGCATGGCCCCTGGGACCGCGTCGTGCCGGCCCGTCAGCGACCCCACCTCCATCGGCGGGGGGCCGGGCCGCACGAAGCGGTCGATCCGGTCGCGCGACAGGTCCCGGTGCGCGGGCGTCAGCGCGATCGCCGGCGCCGCCCCCGACCCGCTGGCCTGCCGCGTGCGGCCGCTGATCGACAACACGCAGCTCGGTCGTCAGGAAGCGCGGCTTCTCGACGCTGCCTTCCTTCCATCCTCGT
>JBCBPG010000063.1:0-11313 GCA_039820865.1 Pseudomonadota bacterium | reverse complement strand
GGGTGCGGTGCTGGTCGTGGGCGCCGGCTCGTCCGGCTCGCAGATCGCCGACGATCTCAACCGTGCGGGCCGATGGAGAGGAAGACGCGCCGGCCCGCACGGTTGAGATCGTCGGCGATCTGCGAGCCGGACGAGCCGGCGCCGACCACCAGCACCGCGCCCTCGGCCAGCGCGCCGGGGTTGCGATAGGCGCTGGAGTGGAACTGGGTCACGCTGGCCCCGGCCGGGACCAGGGGCGGGATGACCGGCTTCTGGAAGGGGCCGGTGGCGGCGACGATGCGCCGGGCCTCGATCCGGCCGGCCGAGGTCTCGACGTCAAAGCCGGGGCCACCCGCGCGACGGGTGGCCGAGGTGACCTCGACACCGCAGCGCACGGGGGCGGCGATGCGCTCGGCAAAGGTCTCAAAGTAGCGGACGACGGCGTCCCTGGGCGCGAAGGCGTCCGGCTCGCCGTCGAAGGCGAGCGTCGGGAAGCGGTCGTGCCAGGCGGGGCCGTTGGCGACCAGGCTGTCCCAGCGCTCGCTCCGCCAGCGCTCGGCGATGCGGGCGCGTTCGAGGACGAGGTGCTCGATGCCGGCCCGGCCGAGATGCTCGCTCATCGCGAGCCCCGCCTGGCCGGCGCCGACGACCAGCGTGTCGATGCTCTCGACGCTCACGTCACTCGGCCGCCTGGGCGTGGCAGCTGGCGGCGTTCTTCTCCCAGGGCAGGTCACGCAGGTTGCTGTCGTCGAAGAAGCCGACCGGCATCAGCTTGAAGCCGCAGGTGATGCAGGGCTGGACGGGATAGTCCTCGGGCCGCGGCATGTGGTGCAGGCCGAAGACGTGCCAGGCGACGATGTCGGTCTCGACCACCGCGCGGTCGTCGGCGATGAAGGCCGCCAGCCCGTCCGAGCCGTCCGAGCCGTTGACGAACTCGCCGGCCGGGAAGCGCTCGGCCGCGTCGAAGGCCGTGATCCAGAGGTCGTTGTAGGTGTAGCCCGCGCGCCTGCCGGACGGCCCCTCGGGCGCGATGAAGGGGGTGACGGTCGAGGTCGGGATCAGCTTGTAGGCGGTGGGCTTGCCGACATGGTTGGTGCGCGCGCTGCTCTGGAACTTCCAGTAGCGATGGGTCGAGGGATCGGCCTTGCGGGCGGCCGCGCGCTCGGTCTCCAGCACCGTCTCGTGCTGGCGATAGGCGTTGAGATAGGGGTTGGCGGGGCCCGCGGGCTCGGCCTTGGCGTTGCACTCGACCACGGTGTTGGCGTCGCCGTCGACGGCCATGTCGAGGCGGGCGCAGAAGGTGTGCTGGTGGATCTGGCCGAGCACGCCGGGCGCGACCTCGACGCCGTAATCGCCCGGCTGGCCGGGGATGCAGGCGGCGGTGTTGATGACGCCGGTGGCCTTCATCTCGAACTCGATGGTGCCGTCCATCATCAGGTACCAGTAGTACCCGTATTCGTAGTTCCCCACGGTCGCGATGGTCGAGATCACCAGCTTGCGCGCGCGCCGCGTCTCGGTGCGTTCGAGGCGGAAGTCGTAATGCTTCCAGGCGACGCCCATGTCCTCTTCATGGATGCAGATGGCGTTGCGGATCGTCTCGACCTCGCCGTCGCGGCCGTTGAGCTCGGCGTCGAGGTACTGGATCGCGCCCAGGCAGTCGCAGCCGAGCTCGAGCGAGTTCACCAGCCGCCCGACGCCGTATTCGCCGATATCGAAGACGTTCTTGCGCGGATGCGCGCCGTCGGGCGAGCCGTAGGGCACCATCATCTCGGCGATCGAGGCGCGCCAGAGGACCGGGCGCCCGGCGATCTGCACGTCGTGCAGCGTCAGCCCCTCGCGCGCATTGAAGCCGATGCGGAGCTCCCAGTCGTGCCAGGTGAGGCGGTGGCCGTCGAGATGGAAGCTGACGCCCTCGGGCTGGACGACATTGATCGGGCGCAGGTCCTGGCGGACGACCGGCTGGAAGGTGTGGTCGTAGTTGCTCTCGCCCCGCGGGATCGGCACGTTGCCCTCGTCCATCACCGCCAGGACCTCGCCGGTGTTGATGTCGACGGTGGCGTTCAGGCCCTCGACGGGGTGGGCATACTGGTTGTCCATCGCCGAATTGCGGACCCAGACGAAGACGTGGGAGATGCGCCGGCCCGCCTCCTCGGCCACGCCGAAGTTCCCGGCCGACCAGGGGTCGCAGCAGACGAGATCCATGTCCTCGATCCCGCGGCGGCGGCAGGCGGCCTCGAAGCGGGGGTCGGCCTTCACGGCGTTCTCGACCTCGAGGAACTCGATGGGCGCGATCATCGGGATCGCGTCGGGCAGGTAGGTGGCCGAGAGGATGGTCTCCTCACCCAGCGAGACGAGGCAGCGCGTCACGCCTCTGGCGTCGATGAAGTAGACATTGGCCCAGGCGCGGCGGTCGAGCACGTCGCCCGGCGCCCAGGCACGGACCGCGGCCTTGTCGGGCTCGGCCAGCTCGACCATCTCGAAGCGCGCCTCGCCGCCGCGCTGCACGCCGGCGCGCACGATCTCGACAGTGCGGGTGATTTCATCGGCCGTCAGAGGGGTCAGCGGGTGCAGCCCCGCGCGCGTCGCCATGCCGTCCATCGTCGCCTCCTTGTCGGTTCTCTGGTGCGTGCCGTGACCGCGGAAGCGCCGGGGTCTCGCCCCCTCCCGCGTCATTGTGGCCACGAAAGCGTTGCCATCCAGCGAACGCTGCCGGGCCGGGGGACGCAACGCCAAGTTCACCGTCTTCGGTGTATTCTCACGTGGGCGGGCAGGGCGATGCCGACCTCGCCCACGTCAGGCACTCGATCGCCCGGGCTCCGGCCGGAGCCCGGGTGGCCCGGCCGCCTACTGCTTCAGGCGGGTCCAGATCGTGTCGTAGAAGGCCTGGGTCTCGGGGTCGCAGACCTTGACGAAGGTGCCCGGGGGCGCCGAGGCGGGCGGGTTCTGCTCGGGCGAGGTCTTGAGGTCGTCGGTGAGCAGCGGTGTGACGCCCTTAACGCCCGCGGTGTACTGCGCGAAGTTCGAGACCGCGGCGATGTTCTCGGGCTCCAGCAGGAAGTCCATGAACCTGATCGCGCTGTCGCGGTTCGGCGCGTCCTTGAGCAGAACGACATTGTCCATCCAGACCACGTAGCCCTGCTTGGGATAGGCGTATTCGACCGGCGCGCCCTCGGCCCGGGCCTTGGCGCCGAAGCCGTTCCAGATCATGCCGACCGCCGCATCGCCCGAGACCAGCACGTCCTTGGCGCCGTCCGAGTTGAACGACGCCCAGTGCGGCTTGGCGGCCTCGACCGTCTGGCTGAGGAGCTTGAGCTGCTCGCGGTCGGTCGTGCACTGCGGGATGCCGAGATGGAGCGAGGCCAGCGCCAGGAGCTCGCCCTGGGTGTCGAGCACGTTGATCTTGCCGGAGAGCGCCTCGGGCGGGTTGAAGATGATGTCGGTGGTGTTGATCTCGCCGTCGAACACCTCGCGGTTCACCATGAAGCTGGTCGAGCCCCACTGGTAGGGGATCGAGTGCATGCGGCCCGGGTCGAAGTCGACGTTCAGCCACTGGTCCTCGATATTGCCTTTGTTCTTGAGCTCACCCTCGGCGATGGTGTCCAGCATGCCCTCGTCGCGCATGATCTGGACCATGTAGTCGCCCGGCACGGCGACGTCGTAGGAGCCGAGCGTGCCGCCCTTGAGCGAGGCGAGCATCGACTCGTTCGAGTCGTAGGTGTCCATCGTCACTTCGATCCCGGTCTCCTCGGTGAACTTCACCAGGAGCTCGGCGGGGATGTATTCGAACCAGTGGTAGATCGAGAGCTTGCCCTCGGCCGAGGCGGCGCCGGCGGTCAGCGCCAGGATCGCGGCCAGTGCGGTCGTCTTTTTCATGGATGTGTCCTTTCCCTGTCGTTTCTCCCCAGCCGGCCCACCAGGTAGGCCAGCGTGACGAAGAGGATCGAGACGCCCAGCATCAGCGTGCTGATCGCCATGATGTTCGGCTTGATGCCCTGCTTGACCGCGCCGAAGATCGCCGTCGGCAGCGTCTCGACGCCCGCGCCCTTGACGAAGTTCGTGATGATGAAGTCGTCGAGCGAGATGATGAAGGCCAGCAGGAAGCCCGCCAGGATCCCCGGCATCATCAGCGGCATCAGCACCAGCCGGAACGCCTGCCAGCGGTCGGCATAGAGGTCGAGGGCGGCCTGTTCGTAGATCGACTCGATCCCCTGCAGCCGGGCCGCGATCGGCAGGTAGGCAAAGGGGATGCAGAAGACGATATGCGCCACCAGGATCGACAGCACGCCGCGCTGGAAGCCGATGGCCGAGAAGAAGATCAGCGTGGCCACGGCGGTGACGATCTCGGGGACCATCAGCGGCAGGTTGATCAGCGCGAAGCTGGCCGACTTGCCGCGGAAGCTGCCGCCCCGGATCATCGCGACCGCGGCGGCCGTGGCGATCACGGTGGCGGTGGTTGCGGCCGAGATCGCGATGACCAGCGAGTTCCAGGCGGCCTCCTTGAACTTCGCCGCCTCGAGCCCGAAGAACACGTCGCGGTACCAGACCAGCGAGAACCCGCCCCATCGCGTGATCGAGGCCGTCTCGTTGAACGAGTAGACCATCACGATGATCAGCGGCGCATAGAGGAGCGTCAGGCAGAGGATCGTGGCCGCGAGGAACCCGGGGTAGCGGCGCAGATCGGTCATGCCTCGCTCCGCGACTGGTTGCGGGCGTAGAAGAACAGGACCACCAGCACCATCGACAGCAGGATCATCGCCGAGGCCGCGCCGAAGGGCCAGTTGCCGGCCGCCCCCTTGAACTGGTCCTCGATGAGCGAGCCGATCATGAAGTTCTTGGCGCCGCCCAGCAGGTCTGGCGCCAGGAACGCGCCGAGGGAGGGTACGAACACCAGGATGCAGCCCGCGATGATCCCCGGGCGCACCGCCGGGATCACCACCAGCCAGAGCGTGCGCCAGCGCGAGGCGTAGAGATCGGCTGCCGCTTCGCTGAGCGCGAAGTTATAGCGCTCGACCGAGGCATAGATGGGCAGCACCATGAACGGCAGGTAGCTGTAGAAGAGCCCCAGTTGTACCGCGAAATCGGTGTTGATCATGGTGATCGGGCTGTCGAGCGCGCCGAAATAGATCAGCCATTCGTTCACCGGCCCGGTGTCGCGGATCAGGAACTTCATCGAGACGGTGCGGATCAGCAGGTTGACCCAGTAGGGCACGGTCACCAGGAACAGCCAGAGCCCGCGTGTCCGCTCGGACCGGGTGGCAATGAACCAGGCGGTCGGGAAGCCGATCAGCAGGCAGAGGAGCGTCGCCAGCCCCGCCTGCCAGATCGAGCGCCAGTAGATCGAGATATAGGTCCACTCGATCCTGGGCGGCTCGTCGCCGAAGAGCCCGCGATCGATGAAGAAGCGGTCGTAGGAGGCGAGCGAGAACTCCCAGATGACGCCGCCCCGGAACTCCTTGGTCAGGAACGAGTAGATCAGCATCAGGCCCACGGGCAGGACCAGGAAGAACCCGATCACCAGCCAGGAGGGCAGCATCAGCCAGGGCCGCGCACGGGCATAGGTGTCGCCACCCGCGCCCCCGGAATGCGCCATCCCCGCCATCAGTCCCCCAGCACGAGCGCCGCACCCGGGTCGATGGCCAGGGCGGCGCGGTCGCCGGGGCGGAAGGGCACGCTCTGGTCATGGGCGTTCTGGGTGCGCACGACCATCTGGGCGCCGTCGGCGAGGCGGACGACGTACTGCGTGTCGGTGCCGAGATAGATCAGCCGCTCGACCGTGCAGGGCAGCGGGCCGTCCGCGACCAGCGACAGCCGTTCGGGCCGGACGGAGAGGGTGGCGCGCCCGCTCGCCACGCCGCGGGCGTCGATCTCGCTGCCGCCGGGCAGGCGCACGCGGCTGGTCGCGCCGTTGACGGCCACGACCTCGGCCTCGACGAAGTTGGTCTCGCCGATGAAATCCGCGACGAAGCGGTTGGCCGGGGCCTCGTAGATCTCGTGCGCCGCGCCGACCTGCTGGAGCCGTCCGGCCGACATCACCGCGATGCGGTCGGACATGGTCAGCGCCTCCTCCTGGTCATGCGTGACGAAGACGAAGGTGATGCCGGTCTCCCGCTGGATCGACTTCAGCTCGATGCGCATCTGCTGGCGGAGCTTGAGGTCGAGCGCCGAGAGCGGCTCGTCCAGGAGCAGCACCTTGGGCGCGGGCGCCAGCGCCCGGGCCAGGGCGACACGCTGCTGCTGGCCGCCCGAGAGCTGGTGCGGCCGCCGCCGTCCCATGGTCGAGAGCTGCACCAGCGCCAGCATCTCGTCCACGCGCGCCGCGACCTCGGCCCTGGATCGGCCCAGCATCCGCATCCCGAAGCCGATGTTCTCGGCCACCGTCAGGTGGGGAAACAGCGCATAGTTCTGGAAGACCGTGTTGATCGGCCGCTTGTTGGGCGGGAGTTCGGCGATCCGCTGGCCGTAGAGGAAGATCTCCCCGCCCGAGACCTGCTCGAACCCCGCGATCAGGCGCAAGAGCGTGGTCTTGCCGCAGCCCGATGGGCCAAGGAGCGTGAAGAATTCGTTGTCGCGGATCGTGATGCCGACGTTGTCGAGTGCCTTGGTGGCGGCGGCGCCAACGCCGAACACCTTGTCGACGCCGATGATTTCCACCGCTGGCTCGGCCTCTGGCACGCACGGCTCCCGCATATCGCACCGACAAGATGTTAACGTGTCAGGCGATCGTGGGGCGTGCAAGCATCTTGTTGCACAGCAGCACGTCCGGCGCCGTGATCGCCGGGCGTGCCCGTTCGGCCGGGCGTCGCGCGGGCGCCCTGCTCTCGGGCGTCGCCGCCGCTCAGGCCGCGTGGAACAGGGCCTGGGCGATCGCGGCCTCGACGGTCTCGGGCCGGAAGGGCTTCGTGATCAGGAAGGTGGGCTCGGTGCGATCCCCGGTGAGCAGCCGCTCGGGGAAGGCGGTGATGAAGATCACCGGCACGGTCATCGACGACAGGATCTCGCGCACCGCCTCGACGCCCGAGGAGCCGTCGGCGAGCTGGATGTCGGCGAGGATCACGTCGGGCCGCGTCGAGCGGGCCAGCATGACGGCGCGGGCATGCGTCTCGGCGATGCCGACGACGCCGTGGCCCATGCCGTCGACGATGCTCTCCAGATCCAGGGCGATGATCGGCTCGTCCTCGATGATCATCACCTGCGCGCGGCGCTGGCGGTCGAGCTCGCGGCGCGCGATCTCGCCGAGGCGCCGGGCCTCGGCCACCTCCATGCCCAGGACCATCGCCGCCTGCTCGAGGCTGAAGTCCTCGACCGTGGTGAGCAGCAGGAGCTGGCGCGATGCGGGGGTCGGCCGGCCCCAGCCGCCCTGCGGCGCGCCCTGGGCGCCGGACCAGACGCGCTGGAACACCGCGTAGAGCCCCACGCGCGCCGGCAGCGCGCGGTCGATCGCCGTTCCGTCGGCGATCAGCGTCTCGAGCGTCGCCGCCACGCAGGCATCGCCGGCCGCCTGCGACCCGCAGAGCGCGCGGGCATAGCGGCGGAGCAGCGGCAGGTGCGGCGCGATGCGGACGGCGAGGTTGTCGCTATCCACGGCCACGGCCGGGTGCAGCGCGTCACTGGTCACGGATATACTCCCAGGGGTAAGCCTAGCGTTGTCTCGTCCTGCCGGAACTAAACGGCCGGTTGCACGTTTGGTTCCGGGGTACATACTTCGGGCGAGCGGATCCAGGATTTCAAGATGACAGGCGCAGTGACGGGGGCCGGCATCGGCGTGATGAGCGATCGGAAACCGGGACATGGCGGGCCGGCACCGGCGGCTGACACCGAGGCCGAGGCCATGGCACCGGACGAGATGACGCCGGAAGCGCCGGCGGGCGAGGGCCTGTGTCGCGCGGTATCGCGGCGCCCCGCGCCCCGGGTCGTCGAGGGGCCCCTGCCAGAGGCGCTGGAGGCCGTGCCGGACGACCAGCGTGAGGGCGAACTCGACGCCGATCCGCTGCTTGCCCGGCTTCGCACGCTCTACGACACGGTCGCGCGCGAGCCGCTGCCCGACCATCTCGTGACGCTCCTGGAAAAACTGGACGAGGCCGAGCGCAACCGATGAGCGATCCCTTCGGCGACGACCTTGTTGCCGCGCTGCAGTCGCTGCGCGCCTTCGCGCGTACCTTCCACCGCGATCACGCCCGCGCCGACGATCTGGTGCAGGAGACCGTGGCGAAGGCCCTGGCCAAGCGCGACCAGTTCCGCCCTGACACCAACCTGCGGGCCTGGCTGTTCACGATCCTGCGCAACACCTACCTGTCGGAGAAGCGCAAGCGCCGCCGCGAGGTCGAGGATGTCGACGGCAGCATGGTCGGCGGGCTGGTCTCCAAGCCCTGCCAGGACGGCCACATGGCGCTCAGCGACCTTAAGGATGCGCTGCAGCAGCTGGGCGAGGACCAGCGCGAGGCGCTGATCCTGGTGGGCGCGGCCGGGTTCTCCTACGAGGAGGCGGGCAAGATCTGCGGTGTCGCCCCCGGCACGGTGAAGAGCCGGGTGAGCCGCGGGCGGAGCCGGCTGGCCGTGCTGATGGCCGAGGGATCGGGCTCGATCGCGCCCACGGACGAACTGGTCAAGGCGGCTGCCGGCGAGGGGCTCGACCGCGCGGCGGGCGCGCTCTGAGCGCGGCGGCGCCGAGGCGGGGCTGGGGGGCACCGCGCGGGCGGCTGCGCGCCCAGTTCGTCGGCATCCTGACCGCTGCGATGCTGCCGGCGGGCGTGCTGGCCGTGGTGCAGGCCATGGCGGCGATCGAGCAGCAGCGCAAGGAGCGCGCGAGCACCTTCTGGGCCGAGGTGCAGCTGCAGGCCGGCGCCGACCGCGATACCTTCACGCTGATCCGCGTCAGCCTGCGCGCCACCGCCGAGATCGTGGCACAGGCCGCCGTCGGGCCGCCCGCGCGCTGCGACGAGGCGCGGATCTGGCTGGAGCGGACGCACCCCGCCATCATCGAGGCGCTGCTGCTCGACGGCGAGGGGCGCACGGTCTGCGGCGAACACGGCCGCCAGGCCTTTGGTGCGCTGCCCGAATGGGCCGAGTTCTCGCGCGCGCCCCGCTTCACCATGGGCGTGCCGGAGCGCGCCAGCGCCTCGGGCGAGCTGGTGACCACGGCCTATCACCCGGTGCCGGGCAACGATGCCGGCATCGAGGCTGTGGCGGCGCGCATCGATCTCGATCTCATCCACCGTATCGTCACCAGCCGCGTGCAGGCGCGGATCGAGGCCAGGATCGAGGCGGGGGGCGAGGCGCAGCGCGAGGTGCCCTTCGCGCTGATCGGCAACGATGGCGCGGTGATGGTCGAGCAGGCCGCGCCCGGCGGCGGCGCGTGGCTGATCGGCGATATCGACCGCCTGCTTGCGCCGCGCGGCGCCACGCTGACCGCGCGCGCACCCGACGGGACCGAGCGGCTCTATGCCAGCTTCCCCGTGATCCCCGGCCAGGTCTGGTGGGTCAGCGCCGCGCCCGTGCGCAGTGCCGCCGATGTCGCGATGTCCTCGCAGGCGCTGGCGCTGGTGACGCCGGCGATGCTGTGGCTGATCGCGGTCGCGGTGGTGCTGATGGCGGTCGACCGGCTGGTGACGCGCCATGTCGCGCGCCTGCAGGGGGCGGCCGACCGGATCGGCCAGGGCGAACTGGGGCTCGAGGTCACCGGGCTCAGCCAGGCGCCGCTCGAGATCCGGCGTCTCGGCGACGCGATCTCGGGCATGGCCTCGAACCTCGCCGACCGCGAGGCGCGGCTGCGCGACGCGCTGGCGACACAGCGGAGCCTGCTCCTGGAGGTCCATCACCGGGTCAAGAACAACCTGCAGATGATCTCGAGCCTGATGAACATGCAGATCCGCCGCATCGCGCGCACCTCCGAGCGGGGCGCGCTGCAGCTGCTGCAGGACCGGATCCACAGCCTGGCGCTGGTGCACCAGAGCCTCTACTCGACCGAGCGGCTGGATCACGTGGCGCTCGACCAGCTGGTGCGCGAACTGGCCGAGCACCTGCACCAGTCGCTCAGCCCCGCCGGCGCCGAGGTGCGGCTGCGCTTCCGGCTGGCGCCGGTGACGTTGGATGCCGAGGCCGCGACGCCGACCGCGCTCTTCATCACCGAGGCGATGGCCAATGTCTTCAAGCACGGTGTCTCGGACGGCGGCGGCCAGGCGATCGACATCGCGCAGTCGGTGGAAGACGGCTTCTTCTCGCTCTCGATCACCAACCGGGTGCGGGAGCGGGGGATGGTCGAGGAGATGCGCGGCGAGCCCGGTCGAGGTCTTGGACTGCGGCTCATGGAGGGCTTTGCCCGTCAGCTCGGCGGTACGCTGGTGCGCGAGGAGACCGACCGGCTGTTCCGCGTGACGCTGCGCGCGCCCCTCGGCGCCGCCGACCGGGCGCTGGCGATGCGCCGTGGCAGTGCCGCCGCCGAGACCGCGACCGGGCTCGACCCTGCCGATCCCGTGCCCGTGGCCGACGCGGCATCGACCGCGACCGCCGATGCGCCCGAGCAGGTGCGCGACGTCGCCACCGTCTGAGAGCCGCCGCCTCGGAGCAGCGCGCCGGGTGCCATGCGCCGATGACCGATGGCGGGCGGGGCGCTTTCGTGTCCCGGTCCCGCCCGCGTCAGTATGACCCCCGAAGGATGACTGTTCTCCGAACGCAGCGTCGCGCCTGAACGCAACGCGACAGGTCGGCATGGGCGTCCGCTCCCCGGTCCCGTCGTGCGCCTGCCCCGCGGGGACGCCACCCGGCCATCGCTGGAAGGCGGCGTTCAGGCGGCGCCTGCGCCCGTTGTGGTCAGCCGTGTCCTCAGCCGCGGCGGGCGAGCGTCTCGATCAGCGTTGCCGAGCCCGCCAGCGCCCGCCGTTCGGCCGCGTCGAGCCAGCCCAGCGCCTGGTCGGCCGAAGCGGCGGCCGTGATCTTGGCGCCGGCCGTCACCGTGGCGAGATCGACGGTCCCGCTCGGTTCGGCGGGCACCAGTGCCGCGACATGGCGGGCGCGGGCCAGCGGCGAGCGGGCGAGCATGGCGAGATCGGGCAGCGCAAGCCGGGCGAGCCTGGCCCTGGCGGCGGCATGGCGGGCGAGGCTGGGCGGCGGGTCGTCCTCGTCCCTGGTGGTCATGAGGCCGAGGCGGCGAAGACGACGGTCGGCGCCCGCGTCGCCCGAGAGCTGCGAGAGCCAGGGGGCCAGCGCCAGCCCCGCCAGCACCGGCGCCAGCCAGATCAGCTGGCCCGGCGCCCAGGCCGCCATCAGCCCGGCCGTTGCCAGCCCCGCCATCGCGTGGTGACCGTGCCGCGCCAGCGCCCGGCCGAGGCCCATGTGCTG
>JBCBPG010000062.1:0-11318 GCA_039820865.1 Pseudomonadota bacterium | reverse complement strand
GGCGACGGCGCGCAGGTCGGACCGCAGCACCGCGTCCTGGTGCCTGACGAAGGCCTGCTTGCCCGCCCACCAGACGCCCGCCCCCGCCAGCAGCAGGGTGATGACGAAACTGCCGAGCAGGAAGCCTGCAAAGGCCCTCCCGATCGAGAAGCCACTCTTCATCAGCGCTCCGTCCGGGACCCGCCGGGCACTGACTGGATCTCGCCCTTGGGACCGTAGCGCACCATGCAGAGGTCCCCGGCCCCGAGCGCCTCGTGCGCGTCGGGGCGGTCGGGAGCATAGGCGCCGAAGGGCCGCACCCAGCGACGCATCAGGCCCTGCACCGGACCCGCCACCGTCTCCAGCGCCGCGCGCAGCCGCGCCCGCGTCTCGGCGATGTCCGCGCCGGGCTCGACCTCGGCCATGGCCGCCAGCATCAGCCGCGTCAGGTCGAAGGCATGCACGAAGCCGATCGCCGCCGGCAGCGTCTCGAAGCGATCGAAGGCCTCGGGGAAGAGCGCGCGTGCCGTCGCCGCCACCTCGGCCTCGAACACGCCGCGCGCGGCCGGATCGAAGGGAAAGCAGGTGTGCAGGAACTGCAGGCCGATGGCCTCGCGCCGCGCATGGCTCACCGTCGAGGGGAACCGCCCGCCGGCGATGCCCCAGTGGCTCGACACCCGCACGCCCGGCGCCAGCTCGGCGATCGCCTCGAAGAAGAGCCTGCTCTCCAGCACCGTGCCGATAAAGAGGACGCAGTCGACCTCCTGCCCGGCGATCCGGCGCGCCGTCGAGCGCGCGGTGTACGCGTCGATCCCGCGCTTGTAATAGTCCTCGCCCGCATGCTCGACACCCCGCGCCGCCAGCGCGGCGACCATCTGCTGGCCGTTGAAGCGGCCCCATCCCGAATCGAGCAGCAGCAGATAGGGCGTGCGGCAGCCGCGCCGGTCCAGCGCGTCCGAGACCATGAACGCCCCCGCCTTGCTGTCGTCGACCGAGAGGCGGAAGATCCAGTTCGGCTGGCGCGCCGGCCGCGTGATCGGCCCCGCCGCCGACCAGGGCAGCAGCATCAGCACGCCGTTGTCGTTGATGAAGTCGTTGTTGCGCAGATAGGGCGGCGAGTGGATGCCGCCGATCACCGCCAGCGCCGCCTCGTCCTCGAGAAACGCCCGCATCGTCAGCAGCGAGCGCTTGACGTTGGCGCGGTGGTCGCGCGGCACCACCTCGAAACGGGGCGCGCCGGGCGGCGACCCGGCCATCGCCAGCGCCGTCTCGACCCCCATCCGTATCGCCTCGGCCGAGGGCAGGTTCACGCTGCGGTCGGCATCGAGGTAGAGACGGTAATGCGGGCCCGACGCGACACCCGTGCCGGCCGCCACCTGCGTCGTCGCGACCAGCAGCACCAGCCCGAGCCAGACCGAAATCCAAGCACTGCGCATGTCAAACTCCGCGCTTCCCAGCGACGCGCAGTCATGACGCGAAAGGCTCAAGGAACTCTCAACGTGAGGGTTTCGCGACGCGCCCGACCGCGGAGCGGGTACGGGCGCGAGGCGTCAGGCGGCCTCCTCGGCCTCCTGGCGGTGCCACATCGCGGCATAGCGCCCGCCGCGGGCGATCAGCGCGCCATGGGTGCCGCGCTCGGCCACGCGGCCGTCCTCGAGCACCACGATCTCGTCCGCCTCGACCACGGTCGACAGCCGGTGCGCGATGGTCACCACCGTCCGCCCCTCGGCCAGCCGCTTCAGCGCGCCCTGGATCTCCCGCTCGGTGCCCGTGTCCAGCGCCGAGGTCGCCTCGTCCAGGATCAGCACCGGCGGGTTCTTGAGGATCGTGCGCGCGATCGCCACGCGCTGCTTCTCGCCGCCCGAGAGCTTGAGGCCGCGCTCGCCCACCATGGTCTCGTAGCCGTCCGGCAGCGCCGCGATGAAGTCGTGAATGCGTGCCGCCCTGGCCGCCGCCACCACCTCCTCGCGCCCCGCCACGCCGGTCCCGTAGGCGATGTTGTAGGCGATGGTGTCGTTGAACAGCACGGTGTCCTGGGGGACGACGCCGATGGCCGCGCGCAGGCTCTCCTGCGTCACGTCGCGCAGGTCCTGGCCGTCGATCTCCACCGCGCCCTCGGTCACGTCGTAGAAGCGGAAGAGCAGCCGCGCGATGGTCGACTTGCCCGCCCCCGACGGCCCGACGATGGCCAGCGAGCGCCCGCCCGGCACCTCGATGTCGACACCCTTCAGGATCTCGCGCGTCTCGGTATAGCCGAAGCGCACGTCGCGAAAGCGCACCCGCCCCTCGCTCACCTTCAGCACCCGGGCATTGGGGTGGTCGACCAGCCCCGGCTGGGTGTCGAGCAGGTCGTACATCTCGCGCATGTCGATCAACGACTGGCGGATCTCGCGATAGACGGTGCCGAGGAAGTTGAGCGGCACGGTGATCTGGATCATGAAGGCGTTGACGGCGACGAACTGGCCGACCGTCAGCGTGCCGGCCCCGACCTCGACCGCCGCCAGCCCCATCACCGTGAACAGCCCCGCGCCGATGATCAGGGCCTGGCCGAGGTTCAGCAGCCCGAGCGAGATCGCCGTCTTCTCGGCCGCGTCCTGGTAGCCCGCCATCGCCTGGTCATAGCGCGCGATCTCGCGCCCCTCGGCGCCGAAATACTTGACCGTCTCATAGTTCAGCAGGCTGTCGACCGCCTTCTGGTGCGCCTCCTGGTCCTCGCGGTTCATCCGCATCCGGATCTTGAGCCGCCACTCGGTGACCTTGAAGGTGAAGACGACATAGGCCGCGATCGTCACGACCAGGGCGAGGGCATAGGCCGGGCCGAAGGCCAACAGGAAGATCAGCGCCACCACGCCAAGCTCGATCATCAGCGGCACGATCGAGAAGACGAGATAGCGCAGCAGGAAGTCGATCGCCTTGATGCCGCGCTCGGTCACGCGGGAGAGCTCGCCCGTGCGCCGCGCCAGGTGATAGCCGAGCGACAGCGCGTGGATATGCGCGAAGGTCCGCTTGCCGAGCGCCCTCAGCGCCGTCTGGCCCACCCGCGCGAAGATCATGTCGCGCAGCTGCTGGAACCCCGTCGTGAACAGCCGCACCGTGCAGTAGGCCGCCACCAGCGCCAGCGGCGCCCAGGCCAGCGGCGCCTCGGTCGCGGGCGCGATGCCGTCCACCGCCCAGCCATAGACGAAGGGCGTCGACACGGTGGCGAGCTTGGCCAGCACCAGGAACGCCATCGCCGCCACCACCCGCGCCTGCAGGTCGGGCCGCCCGTTCGGCCACATGTCGGGCGCCACCCGCGCCAGGATGCGCAGGTCGGCCTCGCCGGCCGTGGTCGAGCGTCGCTTGCGGGCCATCCGGGGCTCCTCGTGATCCTGCGGGCCCGACACGGCCCCGAAACGGCGCTGACACGGGAGCGACGCGGCAGCGACGCGGCGCGCCCGCATCCGCCACGATGACAGGTGTCACCGCGCCGGCCGGGGGCAAGGCCCTGCAAGACCGGTATCACCCCGTCGACGCGGGGGCGTCCAGAGCATTTTCCAGCCAGACTGACTCAGTCCGGCGACAAGAAAATGCGGCAAACAAAAGAACCTAGAGCGCGAGACCTGACGCAGTCAGGTCGGCAGGCGCTCTAGCGGACGGGGCGCGACGGGGGAAGCTGCGACCGGGGCCGCGGTGCGGGCTCGGCCGCCTCGGCCGTCGGCGACAGCTGCGGGATCGTCAGTTCCTGGTCGGGATAGATCAGGTCGGGATCGACGATCAGGTCGTCGTTGGCCGAGAAGATCACGCTGTAGCGCACGCCCGCGCCATAGATCGCCTCGGCGATGGTCCAGAGGTTGTCGCCCCGCTCGACCACGATCGAGCGATCCGCCAGCGCCAGCGCGCCCCCGGTCGGGTCGTAGTCGAAGCGCGTCTCGAGCCGCGTCTCCACCTCGCCCGCGGCGTCGACTTCCTCGAAGCGGAGCACGCGCGCGCGTTCCGCCCATTCGCGCGGCAGCCGGGCCGACCAGTCGCCGCTGTCGGGCACCACCGTCTCGCTCACGCGGCGGTTGTTGACGAAGACGCGCACGCGGCTGCCGGCGGGCGAGCGCCCGCGCGCCACCGCCGCGCCGTCCGGGACATAGGTCACGGTGTCCAGCACCATGCCCGGCACCGGCGCGTCGCCGGGATCGGCCAGCGCCACGCGGTCGGGGCCGGCCTCGACGACCTGCGGCGACGCCTCGCCCTCGGCCGGCAGCAGCACGACCGGCTGGCCCAGCACCGCCGCCGTGCCCGTATCGTCGCCCGGGTTGCGCACGGGCGGCGCCGCCGGGCGCGGTGCCCCGGCCGCCGGGTCGAGCAGCGCGACCCGCGCCGGCACCGCCGCCGCCCCGCCGGGCGCCAGCGTCGTCGTCGTCACCGAGGCCGCGCCGCCGTCCACCGCCTCGGCGCGCAGCTGCAGCGCCCGTGGCGCCTCGACCGCGCCGACCTCGGCGATGATCACGAAGCTGCCGTCGGCATCGGCCACCGCCTCGCCCACAGCCTCGCCATCGACCAGGAGCGAGACGCGCTGGCCCGGCTGGGCCCGTCCCGCCACGACAGCGTTGCCGTCCGGCGTCACGCGGAGAACGTCGAAGACCGGCGCACCGGCCAGGGGAGCGGCCGGCGCATCGGCGAGCGTCACGGGCGCCGCGGCGCCACCGGCCGCGGGCAGCGCACCGGCCGGCGCGCTCGGCGTCCCGATTTCCGGCACCGCGCCCGCCCCGGCAGGTTCCTGATCGTCGAGCGGCGGGGCCTGGTCGCGTCGCGTCGGCCCGGCCAGCGCCGCCCCGGGCCCGCCGGGCGCCGCCGGGCGCGCGAGCGCCAGGCGCCCCGCCCCCTCGGCGTCAGTCCCCGCCGCGTCAGTCCCCGCCGCGTCAGTCCCCGCCGCGTCAGTCCCCGCCGCGTCAGTCCCGCCAGAACCCGACGTACCAGCACCCTGCCCGGCGCCCGCCTGCGCCGCGCCGGCCCGCCCATCGGACCCGTGCCCATCGGACGCGTACCCATCGGACGCCCGCCCGGCCGGCCCGACCGGCGGCGTCAACGGCGGCGTCACGGGCAGCGTGGCGTCCGCGGCCGGCGCCGCCGGCGCTGCCGTGGGCCCTGCCCCGGGGCGCCCGTCCGCGTCCGGTGCCGCGATCCCGCCGATCGCGGCGCTGCCCGTCGCGCCGGCCGGCGCCCGCGCATCCGCCGCGCCCCCCTCCGTCGGCAGGGTCAGCGCCGCCGCGCTCGCCACGTCGCTCCCGGCGCCAGACGGGTCGTCGCTTCCGGCAACGTCCGTTCCGCCGCCCGCGCGGGGCGTGTAGATCCATCGCGTCTCGAGATCGAGCCGCCCATCCCAGACCAGCACGCCGACCAGCAGGGCGGCGACGGCGGTCAGTGTCAGCGTGATACGGCCCAGTGCACGCAGCACGGCGCGACCCCTTGTTCCGGGACAACGATTTCTCTCTATTGCACGGCATCGGGGCGCCCGGAAGGCCGTGTGCCCCTTTCGTACCCCTCCAGGGTGCGATTCTCGGGGGTCCGGCGGGGGTTCGGGCCGATTTCTCACGCAATCGGGATGGAGAGGACATGGCCGCCAACGCGACAGAGCCCGGGGGCCGGGGGGCACGGCGGCCGATGATCTGCGTCTATTGCGGCTCGCGCCTCGGCGCGCGCGAGGCCTATGCCGAGACCGCGCGCGCCACCGGACGCGCCGTCGCCGCCGCGGGCTGGGGGCTGATCTACGGCGCCGGCGACGCGGGGCTGATGGGCACCGCCGCGCGTTCCGCCCTCGAGGCCGGTGCCCCCGTCCTCGGCTTCATCCCCCGCCGCCTGATCGGGCGCGAGGCAGCCAATGACGACCTCACCGCCACCGTCGTCACCGAGACCATGCACGAGCGCAAGAAGCTGATGATGGAGAATGCCGACGCGGTGCTGGCGCTGCCCGGCGGTATCGGCACGCTGGACGAGCTGGTCGAGGCGATCACCTGGCGCCAGCTCGAGATCGTCGACAAGCCCGTGATCCTGGTCGATGCCGGGGGCTACTGGCGCCCCTTCCTCGCGCTGGTCGACCACCTGGTGGCCGAGGGTTTCGCCGACGCCTCGCTCACCGATCTGTTCGAGGTCGCCGAGGGTCCCGAGGCCGCCATCGCCCGCCTCGAGGGGCGCCTCGCCCCCCGCCACTGACCGCCCCGACGACCGGCACTCAGGGTAAGCTGGACCAGGGTGAGCGCGGCAGGGCGAACTCGACGGGCGATCGCCCCGGAACTGCCCCTGCAAGGGGCGCCTCCGGCAAGGGAAGACCGGGTTTGCGGTCCACACCGGCCGTTGGCGCCGCCCGCGACACCTGGCGACGTCGTCGTCAGCACCGCCCCGATCACCGGCGCGCGGGCGAACCGGCGTCGTTCCGCTGCCGCTGCTGGCCCCGCGCCTCCGAACCGGCATGGGCGCCTTCGCCCTGCTCCGGCGCATGCAGGCGGTCGCTCGGCGATCGCGGCCACGTCAGGACACGCCCGGTCCTTGGGCCAGTCGGCGGCGCTCCCTGCCCGGCGCGGCGTGAGCCGGCGGCACGCGGCCGCGCGCGTTCCGCAGAGGCCTCCTTCACGGGACCGCACCCGCGGTCGGGCCGCCCCCCTCCCCGTGAGGCGGGAGCAGCCCAGGTCGGCCGCCCAGCGCGCGATCGCGGCGCGCCGGGCCCGTCGCCTCAGCCGTTCGCCTCAGCCCCCGGCCGCCTCCAGCCGTGCCGCCACGTTCTCCCAGTTCACCAGCTTGTCGAGGAAGTTGGCCAGGTAAGCCGGGCGCTTGTTGCGGAAGTCGATGTAGTAGCTGTGCTCCCACACGTCGCAGCCCAGCAGCGCGGTCTGCCCGAAGCAGAGCGGGTTCACGCCGTTCTCGGTCTTGGTGACCTTGAGGCTGCCGTCGCCGTCACGCACCAGCCAGCACCAGCCCGAGCCGAACTGCCCCGCGCCCGCGGCCGAGAACTCCGCCCTGAACGCGTCGACCGAGCCGAAGGCCTCAGCGATCTTCGCCTCCAGCGCGCCGGGCATGGCGCCCTCGCCCGGGCCCATCATCTCCCAGAACTGGACGTGGTTCCAATGCTGCGAGGCGTTGTTGAAGATCCCCGACTGCGCCACCGCGCCCGCCTGGTAGGTGCCGCGGATGATGTCGTCGAGCGGCTTGCCCTCCCACTCGGTGCCCGCGATCAGCTTGTTGCCGTTGTCGACATAGGCCTTGTGGTGGATGTCGTGGTGGAACTCCAGCGTCTCGCGGCTCATGCCGAGGGGGGCGAGCGCGTCGTGGGCGTAAGGAAGATCGGGCAGCGTGAAGGCCATGGTGGGTCCCTCCTGAGATGTCGTGGACCAGGGCGCCCGGTCGGACGCCCGGTGCCCCGGGACATAACCGCCTGAGGCCCGCCCACAAGGAAAATCGGCGCAGCCGGGCCATGCAGCCACACCGGCCCCGCCGCCACCGCAGGCGCCCACCCGGCGCGCCCCCCCCAGGCGCCGGCCCGCGCGGCGTTCAGACCGGCAGCAGCAGCGCCGCCACGCGGCGGTCCTCGCCCAGCAGCACGTTGTAGGTCCGGCAGGCCGGCGGCGTGGCCATGTGCTCGATGCCGATCCCCGCGGCCTCCAGCGGCGCCCGGATCGCAGGGTCCAGCGGCGCGATCTCGGCCCCCTGCCCCAGGATCACCATGTCGAGCCCCGGATCGCTCTCCAGCAGTCGCGCCAGCGCCCCGACCACGTCACCCGCGATCCCGTAGACCCCGCTCGGCGCGACCACCACGCCGCCCTCGCGCCAGAGGCCACCCAGCCGAAACCCGCCAGGCCCATAGCCCTCGACCGGCGGCTGCGCGCCAAAGGTCTTCTCGGTCATCAGCATCGCACCCTCCCGTCGCGCATGGCCCGGTTCTGACGCCACGTCGCAGGCCCGCGGGCCGGCCGCGGCGGGGAGGGCGGGCGGGAGCCCGGACGGCCCGCGGGCCCGGCCGCCGGGCGCCGCGCCCGAGGCCGGGAGCCCCTAGACCTGCGCCCCTAGACCTGCGCCCCTAGACCTGCGCCCCGTCCGCCCTTACCTGCCGCGCCGCCGCCGCCGGATCGGTCCAGTCGCGCTTCACGTCCATCGCCAGCAGCATCGCCGCCGCGATGAAGATCGAGGAATAGGTGCCGATCACCACGCCCCAGATCATCGCGAAGGTGAAGCCCGAGATCACCGCCGGTCCCAGCAGGAACAGCGCCATCAGCGCCACCAGCGTCGTCATCGAGGTCATCAGCGTCCGGCTCAGCGTCTCGTTGACCGAGAGGTCCAGCACCTCGCTCAGCTCGGTCTTCTTGTAGCGCCTCAGGTTCTCGCGCACGCGGTCATAGACGACCACCGTGTCGTTCAGCGAGTAGCCGACGATCGTCAGCAGCGCCGCGATGATCGCCAGGTTGAACTCGATCCCCAACAGCGAGAACACCCCGATCGTCAGCGCCACGTCATGCACCAGCGCCACGACCGCGCCCACGCCGAACTGCCACTCGAAACGCAGCCAGATGTAGACCAGCACCGCCAGCACCGCGAGCGAGATCGCCAGGATACCGGCCTGCATCAGCTCGCCCGAGACCTTGGGCCCCACCACCTCGACGCGGCGGATCTCGGTGCCCGGTATCGCCTCCTCCAGCGCCGTCTCGACCTGTTCGGCCACCGCCATGCGCTCGTCGCCGTCGAACTGCTGCTCCTCGACCCGCACCAGCACGTCGCGATCCGAGCCGAAGCTCTGCACCGCCACATCGCCCAGCTCCAGCGCCGTGACCGCCGAGCGTACCTCGCCCAGATCCGCCGCCGCCGGCGTCTGCGCCTCGATCAGCGTGCCGCCCCGGAAGTCGATGCCGAGGTTCAGCCCCAGCACCAGCACCAGCAGGACCGAGCCCGCCACGCCGGCCGCCGAGATGCCCGCGAACATCTTCCGCAGCCGCATCGGCGCCATGCGGAACCCCTTCGGCACCAGGCTGAAGCGCTCGACCTGCAGCGTCTTCGGCCGCCTGCGCTGCAGCCAGACCACCACCATCAGCCGTGTGACGAACACCGCCGTGAAGACCGAGGTCACGATCCCGATCCCCAGCGTCACGGCAAAGCCCTTCACGGGGCCCGAGCCCAGCGCAAACAGGATGATCGCCGCGATCAGCGTGGTGATGTTGGCGTCCAGGATCGCCGAGAACGCCTCGCGATAGCCCTTGTCCACCGCCGCCGCCGGCCCCTTGGTGCGGTGGATCTCCTCGCGGATACGCTCGAAGATCAGCACGTTGGCATCCACCGCCATGCCGATGGTCAGCACGATGCCCGCGATGCCCGGCAGCGTCAGCGTCGCCCCGATCGCGGAGAGCAGCCCGAAGATCATGAACAGGTTGATCAGCAGCGCGACATTCGCGAACAGCCCGAACACCCGGTAGATCGCGCCCATGAAGACCAGCACCGCGACAAAGGCCAGCACCGCCGCCGCCTCGCCCGCCGCGATCGAATCCGCGCCCAGGTCCGGGCCGACCGTCCGCTGCTCCAGCACGCTGATCGAGGCCGGCAGCGCACCAGCGCGCAGCAGGATCGCCAGCTCCTGCGCCGTCTCGACCGTGAAGTCGCCCGTGATGATCCCCGACCCGCCCAGGATCGGCGATCGGATCACCGGCGCCGAGATGATCCGCCCGTCCAGCACGATCGCAAAGGGACGGCCGACATTCTGCACCGTGTACTCGCCAAAGGCGGCGGCGCCGACCGAGTCGAAGCGGAAGTTGACCGCCGGCAGCCCCGTCTCCTGCTCGAAGCCGAGCGAGGCGTCCGTCAGCCGCTCGCCCGTCAGCACGGCGGCCTCCTCCAGGATCAGCGGCGGCCCGCCATCCATGTCCGGCAGCACCACCTGCCCCGGCCCCGGGTTCGAGCCCTGGTCGGGCGCGACGTCATGAAAGCTCAGCCGCGCGGTCTGGCCGATCAGGCTCAGCACCTCGTCGGCCGAGCCCACCCCCGGCACCTGCACCAGCACCCGGTCGATGCCCTGGCGCTGGATCGTCGGCTCGCGCGTGCCCGCCTCGTCGACGCGCCGCCGGATCACCTCCAGCGACTGCGCGATCGTCCGGTCGGTGATCGCGTCCTTCTCGGCCTCGCTCAGCGTCAGCGTCAGCCGGTTGCCCTCGGCCGAGAACTCGAGCGTGTCCGCCGCGGCGATACCCCCGCCGCCGCCGAACATGTTCATGCCCCCGCCGAGCCCGCCCGAGCCCTCGACCGGCTCGGCCAGCCCCTCCATCGCCCGGCGCGCCGTCTCGACATCGGCGTCGTTGGTGATGTTGATCGAGACGAAGTCCGGCCCCGCCGTCAGCCGGCTGTACTGGCGCACGCCCGCATCGCGCACCGCCTCGCGCACCCGGCCCCGCAGGTCGCGCATGCGCTCGGCATAGACCTCCTCGACCTCGACCTCGAGCAGCAGATGCGCGCCGCCCCGCAGGTCGAGCCCCAGGTTCACCGACTGGTGCGGCAGCCATGACGGGATCGCCGAGCGCGTCTCCGGCCCCAGGGCGTTGGGCAGCGCAAAGGCGATCCCCAGCGCGCAGAGGATCGTGATCAGCGCCCGCTTCCATGTCGGAAACTCGAGCATCGGCAGCCTCCCTGCGCCGCGGGCCGGGTCCGTGCCCCGCCCGCCCAAACGTCACGGACCCCGCCCGGCGCCCCCCCAGGGGGCCCGCACGGGCGCCCGCCGCGGTCCGTCTCAGTCGGTCGCGGGCTCGGTCTTCGAGACGACCTGCGCGACCGTGGATTTCACGACGCGGACCTTCACGCCCTCGGCGATCTCGACATCGATGTCGTTGTCGTCGCGCACCTTGACGACCTTGCCGTACATGCCGCCCGAGGTGATCACCTGGTCGCCGCGGCGCAGCGCCTCGATCATCGCCTGGTGCTCCTTGGCACGCTTCTGCTGCGGGCGGATCAGCAGGAAGTAGAAGATCACGAAGATCAGGATCAGCGGCAGCAGCTGCACCAGGAAATCGCCGCCGCCGGGAGCGGCACCGGCAGTCTGGGCGTAGGCGGGGGTGGCGAACATCGCGTCCTCTCGGTCGGACTGGGCGGAAACGTTGGATCCCGCCGGTCAGGCCCGCGCGGAAGTGGGCGGGATATAAGCGGCGCGCTTCCACCCGCGCAAGGGAGGCGCGCCAGAGCATCCGTCACCCCGATCCCTCACCGGTCCCTCACCGGTCCCTCACCGATCCCTCACCGATCCCTTACCCATCCCTCGCTGGCCTCTCGCCGGTCCCCCGGGTCCCGTCATGGCACCAAGGTGGCGAAAGACCGTTTCGGATACCTTTTCCGCTTGACAGAATTTGCTG
>JBCBPG010000061.1:0-11334 GCA_039820865.1 Pseudomonadota bacterium | reverse complement strand
GTGATCTGCGCGGTGATCATCCCGCTCGTCCTCTACGCCTTCTTCGCCCATGTCGCGGGGGTGGCGATCCCGCAGGGCCTGTTCGTGAGGCTGCCGTGAGCGTCACCGACAGCCAGCTTGCCGGCCTGGCCCTCGTCGGCAATGTCGAGGCGTTCCTGGCGCTCTTCGTGGGCGTGGCCATCGGCGTGGTCGCGGGTGCGATCCCGGGGCTCTCGGCCACGATGGCCGTGGCGCTGACGCTGCCCTTCACCTTTGCGCTGCAGCCGATCACCGGCATCCTGCTGCTCCTCGGCGTCTACAAGGGCGGCATCTTCGGCGGCTCGATCCCCGCGATCCTGATCAAGACGCCGGGCACGCCGGCCTCCTCGGCCACCATTCTCGACGGCCATCCGATGGCCGAGAAGGGCGAGGCGGGGCGCGCGCTCGGCATGGCGCTCTGGGCCTCCTGCACGGCCGACCTGATCTCGAACCTGGCGCTGATCCTGTTCGCAGGCTGGCTGGCCTCGTTCGCGCTGTCCTTCGGGCCGCCCGAGTTCTTCACGCTGATCCTGTTCTCGCTGACGATCATCGCCGGCGTCTCGGGCGACAGCCTGCTCCGCGGCGCGCTCTCGGCAATTCTCGGCCTGCTGCTCGCGACCATCGGGCTCGACCTGGTCTACGGCACCAACCGCTTCACCTTCGAAGACCCCAACCTCATGGGGGGCCTCAACTTCATCGCGGTGCTGATCGGGCTGTTCGCGATCCCCGAGATCCTGGCGATGGCCTGGCACCCGACCGGCCATCTCGGCAAGACGCGCAGCCTCGGCGCCCGGGGCGTCAGCTTCGCCGACTATCGCCGCTCCTTCCGCTCGATCGTGCGGGGCAGCCTGATCGGCGTCTTTCTCGGCTCGATCCCAGGCATTGGCGCGGCGCCCTCGGCCTTCCTCAGCTATTCCGAGGCGCGCCGCCGCTCGCCCAACCGCGAGAACTTCGGCAAGGGCGAGGTCGAGGGCGTGGCGGCCTCCGAGGCCGGCAACAACGGCGTGGCGGGGGCGACGCTGATCCCGCTGCTCGCGCTCGGCGTGCCGGGCGACGTGATCACGGCGATCATCATCGGCGCCTTCATGATCCACGGCCTGCAGCCGGGCCCGATGATGTTCATCCTGAACGTCGACATCATCTACGGCCTGTTCATCGGCCTGATCGTGAGCTCGGTCTTCCTGCTGCTGATCGGCTCGGTCGCGATCCGAGGGTTCAGATACGTGGCGGATGTACCCAAGCGGATCCTGATCCCGGCGGTGCTGATCCTGTGCATCTACGGCGTCTTCGCGGTGAACAACAACGTGTTCGACGTGGGCGTGATGTTCGTGATGGGCTGGGTCGGCTACGCGATGCTGCGCCTGTCGATCCCGCCGGCGCCGTTCCTGATCGCCTTCATCCTGGGCCCGCTGCTCGAGGACAACTTCCGCCAGGCCATGCTGATGTCGGGCAGCGACTGGATGATCCTGTTCCGCGGCCCGATCACCTGGTTCTTCTGGGCCGCGACCACGGTGACGATCATCGCCATCGCGCGCGCCGGCCTGCGCGCCGGCCGGCCGGCGGTGGCCGGGAGCTAGAGCATTTTCCAGCCAGACTGACTCATTCTGGCGACAAGAAAATGCGGCAAACACAACAACCTGGAGCGCGAGACCTGACGCAGTCAGGCCGGCCAGCGCTCTAGCGCCTCCGGCGCCCGAGCCGCCCGCGGGCGGGCGGTCGGCGCCTCCGGCACAAGACGGATCAGCGACCCTTCCAGGCGGGGGGGCGCTTGGCGAGAAAGGCCTCCATGCCCTCCCGGAAATCCTCGGAGAGGTAGGTCGAGACGATCAGGTCGTCGTCGGCCGCGCCGGGGCCGTCGAGGCGGGCGCGGCGGAGGCCCTCCTTGGTCGCGCGCAGGGTCAGCGGCGCGTGGCCGGCCAGCGTCTCGGCCAGCGCCCGGGCGCGGGCGGCGACCGCCTCGGCGTCGGGCAGAACCTCGGCGACGAGGCCAACGGCCTCGGCCTCCGCCGCCTCGATCAGCCGGGCGGTGAACAGCATCTCGCGCACCCGCCCCGCGCCCATCAGCGCCGAGAGCCGCGAGAGGTTGGCGACGCTGAGGCAGTTGCCGAGCGTGCGGGCAATGGGAAAGCCGAACTTCAGCCGCGCATCCGTGATCCGCAGGTCGCAGCAGGCGGCGATGGCGGCACCCCCGCCCGTGCAGGCCCCGGTGATGGCGGCGATGGTCGGCACCGGGCACCGCTCGACCGCCTCGAGCACCGCGTCCATCTTGCGCTCGTAGCCCAGCGCGTCCTCGGGCGTCGAGAAGCCGCGGAACTGCGCCATGTCGGTCCCCGCGGCAAAGGCGCGCCCGCCCGCCCCGCTCACGATCACGGCCTTGACCGACCCGTCCTGCGGCACGCTGCGGCAGATCTCCGCCAGCCCCTCGTACATCGCGAAGGTCAGCGCGTTGCGGCTCTCCGGCCGGTTGAAGGTGACGGTCGCGATCCCGTCCTCGACGCCATGCAGCAGCTCAGCCATCCCATTCTCCCAACCCCGGGCGCGACCGCGGAGACCGGGGCGGGTCAAGGTTCGCCGCAGGCGACGGCGAAGCCGCCCGACCTTGACGCGCCCCGGTCTTCGCCCACGCTCCCGCCCGTCCCCTTTGATCCATCAAAGGGGACTGCCCAGCGGCGAGCGCCCCCTTCCCTTGACTAGCCCCGGGCGCGCCCCCCGAACAACGGGAACCGCCCGCCACCGGGAGACCCCGGACAAGCGTCGCGGCGACCAGCCGCGACACCGCCTAGCGGTAGAAGTACTCCACCAGGAACATCGGGATGGCGGGCACGTAGGTGCAGATCATCAGCACCATGAAGAGCACGCCGACAAAGGGCAGGTTCACCCGCGCCACGTCCCAGATCCGCGCATTGGCGACCGAGCAGGCGGTGATCAGGACCGAGGCGACGGGCGGTGTCTGCTGGCCGATGGCGAGGTTGAGCGTCACCACCAGCCCGAAATGCACCGGGTCGATGCCCGCGCCCTGCACCAGCGGGATCACGATCGGGATCACCAGGATGATCGCCGCGGCCGAATGCAGGAAGCAGCCGACGATGAGAAAGAAGACGTTCAGGATGAGCAGGATCACCCACTTGTTCTCGGTGAAGTCGAGGATCGCGGCCGCCATCTCCTGCGGGATCTGTGCGCGCGTGAGAAACCCGCCCATCAGCACCGAGGCCGCGACCAGCACCATGACCACGGCGGTCTGCATGCCCCCGTCCAGCATCGCACGGCGCAGGTGGCGAAAGTCGATGTCGCCGTACCAGAGCCCGACCGCGAAGGCCGCCAGCACGGCCAGCCCCGCCGCCTCGGTCGCCGTGACGAAGCCGCCGAAGATCCCGCCGAGGATGATGACGGGCAGCGAGAAGGCCGGCAGCGCGTCGATGAAGGTGCGCTTCAGCTTGGCGGTCTCGAACGCCTCCTCGGTCGGCAGGTTGTAGCGGCGCGCGAAAAGGTAGGCGACGCCCATCAGCCCCGCCGCCCCCATCAGGCCGGGGATGAAGCCCGCGACGAACAGCTGCTCGACCGAGGTATTGGCCGAGGTCGCATAGAGGATCATCGGGATCGAGGGCGGGATGATGATCGCCAGCGAGGCCGAGGACGAGGTGACGGCGGCCGAGAACGGCGCCGAGTAGCCGCGCTTCTTCATCTGCGGGATCAGGACCGAGCCGAGGGCGGCGACATCCGCCACGGCGCTCCCCGAGATCTCGGCAAAGAACAGCGACACGCCGATGTTCACCATGGCGAGGCCGCCGCGCACGAAGCCGATCAGCGCGGTGACGAAGGCGATCAGCCGGTCCGTCACCCCGCCCGCGTTCATGATCGCGCCCGCCAGCACGAACATCGGGATCGCGATCAGCGAGAACTTGGTCGCGCCGTCATACATGTCGAGCGCGACGGTCACGAGGGCGCCGGTGCCCTCGCTCGCGAGCAGGCCGACGACGCCCGCCACCGCCAGCGCCACGGCGATCGGCACGTTGATGCAGATGAGGACGACCAGGACGACCGAGATCAGCGCGATGACCATGTCAGTCCCTCCCGCTCTTGGCGGCGGCATCCTTCACGCCGGGCACGAAGGTGGCCTCGGCATGGGCGATCTCCTCCTCGATCTCCTGATGCTCGGACGAGATGCCGGCGGCGACGTTGCGGAGATAGCCGGGAAAGGAGAGGAGCGCGCAGATGATGAAAAGTGCCGCGCCCACGGGGATGACCGACTGCGTCAGCTGCACCGGCACCCAGGGCAGCGAGGTCAGCCCCATGCCCTCGAGCACCGCCAGCACCTCGAGCCCGGCCCAGCACATCAGCGCGAAGAAGGCGAGCGTGATGGCCTCGGCGGCGTAGGCGGCATAGAGGCGGGCCGGCATCGGGATCGCCAGCAGCACGCCGTCGAAGCCGATATGCTTGCGTTTGAGCGCCGCCAGCGCCGCGCCGTAATAGGTGATCCAGGCGAGCAGGACCGACGCGACCTCGTCGTACCAGCTGAACGAACTGCCGGCGAGGCGGAACAGCACGGCGACCACCACCACGGCCGTCAGCACGACCATGAGCAGGATCACCACCCATTCGAGCAGCGTCTCGAGCGCCCGGGCGACGGTCTCGATCATCGGGGTCTCCGGAGGGGCGGCGCAGGGTGCGTGAAACGTACCCTCGGGCCACGGCGCGGGCGGTGCGTTGCACGCAGCCTGCGGGCAACGGGGGCCGGCGCAGGACCGGCCCCCGGGTCGGAAAGGCTCAGGAGCCGGAGGCCAGCGACTGGACGCTCTCGATCAGCTCGGCACCGCCGGCGACCGAGGAGCCGAACTCCTCGTAGACCGGGGCCGAGGCCTCGATGAAGGCGGCCTTGTCGGCCTCGTTCACCGCGACGCCCGCGTCCTTGATCACCTGCAGCAGCTCGGTCTCGAGGGCGGCGGCCTTCTCGTAGACGAACTCCTGGGTCTCGGTCCCGCACTCGGTCAGCAGCGCCTTGGCGTCGTCCGGCAGCGCGTCGAAGTGCTTCTGCGAGGCCAGCAGGTAGCCCGGCGTGTACACGTGGCCGGTGATCGAGAGGTACTTCTGCACCTCCTGGAACTTGGCCGAGGCGATCTGGGCGTAGGGGTTCTCCTGGCCGTCGATCACGCCGGTCTGGAGCGCGGTGAAGACCTCGGAGAACGACATCGGCGTCGGGTTGGCGCCGTAGAGCTGGAACATCTTCACGCGCCAGGCGCCCTTGGGCGTGCGCAGCTTGATGCCCTCCAGATCGGTCGGCTTGTCGATCGGGCGCGTGTTGTTGGTGATGTGGCGGAAGCCGTTCTCGAAGAACGCGACGATATGGTAGCCGTTGGCCCGCGCGGCATCCTGGAAGGTGTCGAACATCTCGGCCGAGACGCGGCGGATGTGGTCACGGTCCTGGATGATGTAGGGCATCTCGAAGACGCCGAAGGTGTCGTCGACCGACGACATCACCGAGGACGGCAGCGAGAAGTCGACCTGGCCGAGCTTGAGCTTCTGCAGCAGTTCGCGGTCCTTGCCAAGCTGCGACGAGCCGAAGGTCGCGACCGAATGCGCGCCGCCCGACTTCTCGGCCACGCAGGCCGCGAACTGGTCGACCGAGGCCTCGAACAGCGAGCCGGGCGCACCGACATGGCCGAACTTGAATTCCTTGGCGCCGGCGGTGCCGGCAAGGCCCAGCGCGATCGCGGCGCCGGCCATCAGGGCGGTGAACTTCATCGGTGATCTCCCTCGAGGTTGTTTTGTCCCTGTTTCGCGGTTGTCTCGCGCCCGGCCGTCCCGCGTTCCGGCCGGGCCTCTCGGGCCTATTCGGCCGCTTTCGCCGGCTGCGCCGCGGCGCCCGCCAGCAGATCCATCGCCGCCTGCACGCCGCCCCTGGCATGCGGCACACCGGCGATCCCCAGGCCCATCTCGACGCCCGAGAGCGTGCCGATCAGCATGAGGTCGTTGAAATCGCCGAGATGGCCGATGCGGAAGACCCGGTCGGCCACCTTGGAGAGCCCGTTGCCGAGCGACATGTCGAAATGCTCCAGCACCGTGGCGCGGAAGGCGTCGGCCGAGTGCCCCTCGGGCATAACCACCGCGGTCAGCACGCCGGAATAGTTGTGCTCGACCGCGCAGAGGACCTCGAGCCCCCAGGCCCGCACCGCCGCCCGCGTCGCCGCGGCATGGCGCTGGTGGCGGGCGAAGACGTGCTCCAGCCCCTCCTCGTGCAGCATGTCGACGGCCTCGTTCAGGCCGTAGAGCATGTTCGTGGCGGGCGTGTAGGGGAAATAGCCCTTGTCGTTGGGCCCCTTCATGTCGGCCCAGTCCCAGTAGGACTTCTGCAGGGTCGACGTCTCGTGAGCCTTCCACGCCTTCTCGCTGACCGCGTTGAAGGAGAGCCCCGGGGGCAGCATCAGCCCCTTCTGCGAGCCCGAGACCGTGACGTCGACGCCCCACTCGTCGTGGCGATAGTCGACCGAGCCGAGGCCCGAGATCGTGTCCACCATGAAGAGCGCCGGGTGCCCGGCCGCGTCGATCTGGGCGCGGCAGGCGGCGATGTCGCTGGTCGAACCGGTCGAGGTCTCGTTGTGGACGACGCAGACGGCCCTGATCTCGTGGGCGGTGTCCTCGCGCAGCCGCGCCTCGAGCCCCGCCTGGTCGGCGCCCCGGCGCCAGTCGGTCGCCAGGAACTCGGTCACGATGCCGAGCTTGTCGGCCATCTTCTTCCACAGCGTCGCGAAATGCCCGGTCTCGACCATCAGCACCCGGTCACCGGGCGAGAGCGTATTGACCAGCGCCGCCTCCCAGGCCCCGGTGCCCGAGGCGGGGTAGATCACCACCGTCCCCTCGGTGCGGAAGATCGCGCGCATGCCGTCGAGCGCGCGGTTGCCCACATCGGCGAAAGCCGGGCCGCGATGGTCCATGACCGGCATGTCCATGGCACGCAGGATCCGGTCGGGCGTGTTCGAGGGGCCCGGGATCTGCAGGAAATGGCGCCCCGCACGGCGCTGCCGGTTCGACATCGTCCAGTCCTCCTCCCGGGTCGCTGGCATGCGATCCCTGCCGCCTGCCCGGCACGCTTGATGCGCGCTCTCTGCCGTGGCAGCATTTCGTATACAGAATACGGTTGGAGGCCCAAGGTCAATGCTGGCCCGCCCGTCGGATCGAGATAGCGCGACACCCGGCCGCCGCGAGGGCGGGCCGTGAGCCTTGTCGAGCCCCAAACGGCGTCGGGCTCGGGCTCGGGCTCGGCCGACGTGATCGCGCGCCGCTCGCTCGGCCGCACGGTGGTCGAACGGCTGCGCGAGATGATCGTCGAGGGCACGCTGCCGCCGGGCGCCAAGCTGAACGAGCGCGAACTCTGCGAACGCTTCGGGGTCAGCCGCACGCCGCTGCGCGAGGCGATCAGCCTGCTCGAGACCGAGGGGCTGGTCGCCCTCGCCCCCCATCGCGGCGCCAGCGTCACGCCGGTCACGCTGGCCGAGCTGGACGAGGTCTTTCCGGTGATGCAGGCGCTGGAGGCGCTGACCGGCGAGCGCGCGGCGCGCCTGGCCACGGCCGAGGACATCGCCGGGATCGCGGGCCTGCACCAGGACATGCTGGCCGAATACGCCCGCCGCGACCGTGCCGCCTATTTCAGGCTGAACGAGGCGATCCACGACCGGCTGCTCGACGCGGCGCAGAACCCGACGCTGGCCGCGACCACGCGCTCGCTCGCCTCGCGCATCCGCCGCGCCCGCTTCCAGGCCAACCTGACCGAGGCGCGCTGGGCCGAGGCGGTGGCCGAGCACGAGGAGATCATGGCCGCGCTCGAGGCCCGCGACGCCGCGCGCCTCGCCGCCATCCTGCCCGCCCATCTCGCCGCCAAGCTCCGCGCGCTGCGCCTCGTCCTGCACCCCGCAGAAACCTGACCAGCCGGGGCCCGGGCCGCCGCAACCTTGGTCGGCCGGAACCTGGGCGGCCGGAACCCGGGCGGCCGGAACCTGGGCGGCGGCATGCCCGCCTGGCGGGGGGACGGGGCAGCGGGCGGGCGATGCGAGGCCCCGCAGGGGGCCGAGCGGGGGCGCCCGGTGTCCCGGCCTCCCGCGCCCCCGCTGCCCGCAAAGCAGGCACGCTGCCCATGCCGCAGGCAGTGCCGGCCGCGGCCGCGCCGCCGCTGCCCGGCAGACCGTCCGCGGCACCGCCAGCCCCGCCTGACGCGCCGCATGGCACGCCGCCTGCATCGCGCCGGGAGCAGGCCGCCTAGGGTTCCGGCCGCCCCCGCCCCACGGCGGACGGCGGCGCTGGTCCGAGAGGGGGCACCCGGGGCGCCAATTCGGCCCGGGCACACGGCGGGACAAAAGCCCGGGAGAGCACTGCGCCGGTCCGCCAGCGCCCTCGCTCGTCCCCGCGCGGCCGGCTCTCCGAGCAACCGGGACGGGCAGGGAGCGTTAGATGACCCTCAAGGCCCGCCCGACGGCCCGACGTGCCGCGCTGAAGACTGCCCTCGCCGCCGCCCTGGTCGCGGCCGCCCCCCTCGCCAGCCTGGCGCTCGCCCAGGAGAAGACCGAGTTCCGCGTCGCCTGGTCGATCTATGTCGGCTGGATGCCCTGGGGCTACATGGCCGACAGCGGCATCATGGACAAATGGGCCGAGAAGTACGGCATCTCGGTCGAGATCGTGCAGATCAACGACTACATCGAGAGCATCAACCAGTACACCGCCGGCGCCTTCGACGGCGTCTCGGCGACCAACATGGACACGCTCTCGATCCCCTCGGGCGGCGGCGTCGATACCACGGCGCTGATCGTGGGCGACTTCTCCAACGGCAACGACGCGGTGATCCTCAAGGGCGAGGGTTCCCTCGAGGCGCTGGCGGGCAAGCCGGTCAACCTCGTCGAGCTCTCGGTCTCGCATTACCTGCTGGCGCGCGGCCTCGACAGCGTCGGGCTGACCGAGGCCGATCTCGACGCCGTCATCAACACCTCCGACGCCGACATGATCGCCGCCTACGCCACCGACGACGTGGAGGCCGTGGTCACCTGGAACCCGCTGGTCTCGGCCATCCTCGACAGCGACCCGGGAGCCTCCAACATCTTCGACAGCTCGGACATCCCCGGCGAGATCATCGACCTCATGGTCGTGAACACCGAGACGCTCGAGGCCAACCCCGCCTTCGGCAAGGCGATGGTCGGCGCCTGGTACGAGACCATGGCGCTGATGGCCGCGGGCGACGAGGCGGCGCTGACCGCGATGGCCGAGGCCTCGGGCACCGACCTCGCCGGCTACAAGGCGCAGCTCGCCACCACCAAGATGTTCTACGAGCCGGCCGAGGCCGTCGCCTTCACCCAGAGCGCCGACCTGCCGACGACGATGGTCAACGTGGCCGAGTTCCTGTTCGACAAGGGCATCCTGGGCACCGGGGCTCCGTCGGCCGATTTCGTCGGCGTCGCCTATCCCGACGGCTCGACCACCGGCGATGCGGGCAACGTCAGGTTCCGCTTCTCGACCGAGTACATGCAGATGGCGGCCGACGGCGCGCTCTGACGTCGCCACGGGCCGAGGGGAGGCGCATCGGGTGCCCCCGCTCGCCCCCCTCGCGGGGGCCGAGCATCGCCCGCCCGATGCCCCCGGGAAAGACGCCCCCTTGTCGGGGCAGCGGGTGGGCGATGCGAGCGCCCGCAAGGGCGTGAGCGGGGGCCCCGCTGCCCCGGCAGGGTCGAGGGAGAGGTCATGCGCTGGATCAACCGCCGGCCGGGACGGCTGGGCGCCGTGGCGCTGGCCGCCCTGCCCTTCCTGCTGGCCCTCGCGGCCTATCTCGTCGCCTCGGACATTCGGCGGGCCGAAAACCCGCAGGACAAGCTTCTGCCCGCGATCGGCCAGATCGCCGAGACCGCGACGCGGCTGGCGACCGAGCCCGACCGGCGCTCCGGCGACGTCCTGCTCTGGGTCGACACCGCCGCCTCGCTGGAGCGCCTCGCCCTCGGCACGGGCATCGCGGCGGCCATCGCGCTCTCGCTCGGCATCCTCACCGGGCTGCTGCCTTACGCCCGCGCGACGCTCTCGCCCTTCGTCGCGGCACTCTCGCTCATCCCGCCGCTCGCCGTGCTGCCCATCCTCTTCATCGTCTTCGGCCTCGGCGAGCTCTCCAAGATCGCGCTCATCGTCATCGGGATCACGCCGATCATGGTGCGCGACCTCGCCCAGCGGGTGGCCGAGATCCCGGCGGAACTGGTGGTCAAGGCACAGACGCTGGGCGCGTCCTCGGCCGCGATCGCGCTCCGCGTGGTGCTGCCGCAGGTGATGCCGCGGCTGATCCAGTCGGTGCGCCTCGCGCTCGGCCCCGCCTGGCTGTTCCTGATCGCGGCCGAGGCGATCGCGTCGACCGAGGGGCTCGGCTACCGCATCTTCCTCGTGCGCCGCTATCTCGCGATGGACGTGATCCTGCCCTACGTCGTCTGGATCACGCTGATCGCCTTCCTGATCGACCAGGGCCTGCGGCTGCTGGCGCGCCGCGCCTACCCCTGGGCGGGAGAGGCGCGATGACCGGGTTCGTGACCGTGCGCGGCGTCTTCCAGCACTATGACGGCCGGCCGATCCTGGAGCGGATCGAGCTGGACGTGGACGAGGGTGCCTTCGTCTCGATCGTCGGCGCCTCGGGCTGCGGGAAATCGACCTTCCTGCGCCTTCTGCTGGCGCAGGAGCGGCCGAGCCGGGGCGAGATCCGCATCGCGGGCCACCCCCCCGCGGCCGAGCCGAACAGCGACCGCGGCGTCGTGTTCCAGCGCTATTCGGTCTTTCCGCACATGACGGTGCGCGACAACCTGGTGGCGGCCGAGGAACTGGGCGCGCGCACGCCGCTGGCCCGCTTTTTCGGCACCCGCCGGCGCGAGGCCCGCGCGCGCGCCGAGGCGGTGCTGGAGCGCATCGGCCTCGGCCATGTCGCCGGTGCCTGGCCGGCACAGCTTTCGGGCGGACAGCAGCAGCGCCTGGCGATCGCGCAGGCGCTGGCGGGGCGGCCACGGGTGCTGCTGCTGGACGAGCCCTTCGGCGCGCTCGACCCCGGCACGCGGCTGACGATGCACGACTTTCTCTCCGAGCTCCGCGCCGAGACGGGGATGACGGTGTTCATGGTGACCCATGACCTGGGCGAGGGCTTCAAGCTGGGCGACCGGGTGCTGGTTTTCGACAAGGTGCGCTGGGACCCGCAGGACCCGGCCGCCTATGGCGCGACGATCACCTACGATCTCGACGCGCGCGACGGCGGCATTCCGTTCCAGCGCCTCGGCGGCCCCTGGCCGACCGGCCCGACCGCGTGAGGCGGCGACGGCG